>PMFY01000065.1 GCA_003157945.1 Acidimicrobiaceae bacterium
GACCTCGGTGCGCAGGCACGTCGACAGGAGGACCGCCTCGGACAGGTTCGGCTGGTCACGCAGTCGGCCGAGCGCCTTCGGGGTGTCCGACTCGGTGACCGACACCCGGTCCAGCAGGTCGAGCGGCGCGCGCTTCTGCTCCAGGCCGACGACGATCACCGACACGGGACGGCCGCCTCGCTCGTTGCCTGGTCGTCTCGGTGGGTCACGTCACACTGCCTCGGTGTCTGGGCGTCGGCGGCCACGGTGCGGCGCCCGGTTCGGCGCACACCCGTTCCCCGGTCCACCACCCTACCGATCGGGGGCGACCGGCCGGGCGGAGTGCACGCACGGGGGGCCAGCTTCGCGGCTCCCGGGGGCGGGCCGCCAGTCGCCTCCGGGGACGGGTCAGCCGTGGCCGCCCGACGACAGACCCACCGACCGGATGATCGGCATCCGCTCGCCGGCCTCGAGGTCCATGCGGCGGGCCTGGTAGAAGCTCATCACCTGGAGCTCCATGCTGAGGTCGACGTAGCGGAGGAAGACGTCGGCGGGCACGTCGAGGACCCGGGGTGCGAAGTTGAGCAGCGACCGGACCCCGGCCTCGATCAGCAGATCGGCCACCCGTTGGGCGACCGGGGCCGGTGTGGTGATCACGCCGATGGCCAGGGGCATCGAGGCGGCGATCGTCGGCAGGTCGTCGGGATGGCGGACCTCGACGCCGTCGATCCGTTCCCCGATGACGGCCGGGTCGGTGTCGACGAGGGCGACGACCTCGAAGTTGCGGGAGGCGAACCCCTGGCTGCGGGCCAGGGCCCGACCCAGGTTGCCCACGCCGGCGATGGCCACCGTCCAGTCACGGTCGAGGCCCAGCTGGTGGTCGATCTGCTCGACCAGGAAGGCCACGTCGTAGCCGGCGCCGCGGGTCCCGAACGAGCCCAGCAGCGACAGGTCCTTGCGCACCTTGGCCGCATTGACCTGGGCGGCCGCACCCAGCAGCTCCGAGGACACCGTCGACGTGCCGGACCGCAGCAGCTCCTCGAGGATCCGTTGGTAGACCGGCAACCGGGCCACGGTGGCCTCGGGGATCCGGCGCTCGGCGGTACCGCCCGGGCCCGACGGCTGGGCTCTGCTCGGACGGGGGGCGTAGGGCGGCACGGCCAGGATCGTAGGGCGACGGACGGGTGCCCGTCCTGTCCGACCCGCCCGCCTACCGGCCGAGCTGGCGCGAGCGCTCGACGGCGGCGGCCACCGCCTCGATGAACGCCGAGCGCACGGCCTTGAACTCGAGGGTGCGGACGGCGGCCGCCGTGGTGCCGCCGGGCGACGTGACGGCGGCCCGAAGCTCGGCGGGGTCCTGCCCCGTCTCGTCCATCATCCGGGAGGCGCCGAGCAGGGTCCCGACCACCAGGGTGCGGCTGACGTCGCGGCTGAGCCCGGCGGTCACCCCGGCCTCGATCATGGCCTCGGCCATGAGGAAGACGTAGGCCGGGCCCGAGCCGGAGATGCCGGTCACGGCGTCGAGCTGGCGTTCGGGCACCCGCACCACCGTGCCCACCGCCGACAGGATCCCCTCCGCCCAGTCGAGGTCGGCCGCGGTGGCCCCGATCCCGCCCGACAGGCCCGCCACGCCGGCTCCGACCAGGGACGGGGTGTTGGGCATGGCCCGGACGACCACCGAACCGGGGGGCAGCGCCGCCTCGAGCCGGTCGGACGAGATGCCGGCCACGATCGACAGCACCCGGCGCGGACCGGTGGCGCCGAGGGTGCGCAGCACGGCCTCGGCCACGTCGGGCTTCACGGCCAGGAGGACGTCGGCGGCCTCGACCGGCCCGTCGACCACCGTCAGGCCGGGATGGGCCTCGGCCAGCCGGGCCCGTTGGGCCGGGTCGGTCTCGCTGACGGCGAGGTCGCCGAGGGGGGCCCATCCGGCGGCCACCAGGCCACTGAGCAGGGCGGAGCCCATCTTTCCGCCGCCGACCAGGAGGAGTGTGGGTGCCATGCCCGAACGCTACCAGCGGCCCTGCGGGGCCCCGGTGGGGGGTGTCAGCGCTGCGACGGGGGCCGGCGGCGGTAGCGGCCCTCGTAGCCCAGGGCCATGGCCGTCGGGAAGCACTCGTCGGTGTAGGCCAGCGACGCGCCGATGATCCGGTCGAGCTCGAAGTCGTCGACCCGGGACACCGGCACCCGGCCGACCAGGTAGACGGCGTCCTCGTCACCCAGGGCGAAGGCCATCCCGAGGAGGTCGGCGTTGCGGGTCAGGAGGTAGCGCCACGTCGCCTCGATGTTGGTCTCCGGAGCCGGCATGAACTGGCACTCGTGGCGGAGGGTGCGCTGGCGGAGCGTCAGCCAGACGGTGACGAACTCCTTCTCGTCGCCCTTCAGCCGCAGGTACCAGCGCGGTGCCCCGGTGATCGGGTCGCCCCCCGCCTGGCGGTCCACCGCCACCAGGGCCCCCCCGGTGGCCAGCTCGCGGGCGCTCCAGGAGTCGATGCGGGCGCAGACCGCATCGCGCTCGGCGGGTCCGAGGATGCCCGCCCAGTCGTCGGTCACGTGCACTCGACGAGGCGCCCGGCCGTGAGGTCCGCGTAGATGTCCACCAGCAGGTGGGCGGCGCGGGTCCACGTGTAGCGCCGGGCCCGCAGCACCGAGCCGGTGCTCAGCCGTTCGGCCAGCAGCGGCTCGGCCAGGATCTGGCGCACCCAGGCGGCGTAGGCCTCGGGGTCGGCGTCCTCCACCAGGTAGCCGGTCCGCCCGTGGTCGACGAGGCTGCGCAGCCCGCCCACGTCGGACGCCACCACCGGGGTGCCGCACGCCGCGGCCTCCAGGGCCACCAGTCCGAACGACTCCGACCGGCTCGGCACCAGGCACACGTCGGCGGCCCGGTAGTAGGTCGACAGCAGCTCGTGCGGGCGGGGCGGGACGAACAGGACCTTGTCGGCCAGGCCGAGCGCGTCGACCAGCCCGGTGATGCGCTCCACCTCCTCGTCGCCGTGGGGCCCGCTCGGGCCGCCCACGATGACCAGACGGGCGTCGGGCTCGTCCCGCACCACCGAGGCCAGGGTGGCCACGGCCACGGCCACGCCCTTCAGCGGCTGGATCCGCCCCACGAACAGCAGCAGCGGACCGTCGGCCGGGAGCTCGAGGGCCCGCCGGGCCTGGGCCCGGTCACCCGGTCCGAAGAAGGCGTGGTCGACTCCGGGGGCGACGATCCGGATGCGCGACGGGTCCGCACCGTAGAGGTCGGAGATCTGGGCCGCCTCGACCGAGCAGGACGCCAGCACCGTGTCCGAGCAGCGGATGATGGCGGCCTCGGCCTCGGCCCGCAGGTGGGAGGAGTGGGCTTCCACCTCCTCGGGGCTGGCCTCGGCCTTGACGCGGTCCAGCGTGTGGAACGTCGAGACCAGCGGCAGGTTGAGCTGGTGCTTGATGGTGTGGCCGGCGATCCCGCTGAGCCAGTAGTTGGCGTGCACCGCGTCGAAGGGCAGGTCGTCGTCGGAGGCGAGCGTCCCGGCCGTGGTCATGGACTTGAGCACCCCGTCGGTGAACTCGTCGACCACGCCCAGGAGGGCTTCCTTGGCGAGGGGTGCCGGCGGCCCGGCGGCCACGTGGTGCACGCGGAATCCGGGCTCGATGTCGAGGGTCGGGGCCAGGTCGTCCGACCAGGCCCGGGTGTACACGTCGCAGATGACGCCGGCCCGGGCCAGTGCGGAGGAGAGCTCGCGCACGTAGACGTTCATGCCGCCGCCGTCCCCGGTGCCCGGTTGGGCGAGGGGCGAGGTGTGGAGGGAAAGGACGGCGAGTCGCCTCATGCCCGGACGATCCTACCGGGAGGGGCGCGTCAGCCGGCAGCCGCGGTGGTGTCGGCGGGCTCGGGGCCGTCGGGGGCCACGTCGGCCGGGGCGGCCTCCGTCCGGGGAGCGCCGTCGGACTGGTCCTCGTTCTCGTGCCGGAACGACAGGTAGATCCGCATCAGGGCCTGCCGCTGCTCCTCGGTGAGGTGCTGGTCGGCGAAGATGTGCCGGGACAGGTCCGTGTCGCCGTCGGGGCGCTCGAGGATGCCGGCCTGGACGTAGAGGGTCTCGGCCGAGATCCGCAGTGCCTTGGCGATCTGCTGGAGGATCTCGGCGGACGGTCGGCGCAGGCCCCGCTCGATCTGGCTCAGGTAGGGGTTGGAGATGCCGGCGAGCTCCGACAGGCGCCGCAGCGACAGTCGGGCCGAGCTCCGCTGCTCCCGGATGAACGACCCCAGCTCGTTGAAGCGTTCCGGCAGCTCCTTGACGAACCGGTCGCCGTCGTGGCCGACCGGGTCGGTCATGTCAGGAGACCGTCCAGCGAGGCGGTCCCGCTCTTGTGCCGCTCGACCAGCTCGGCCTGCAGGGTGTCGATCCGCTCGTGGAGGCCCCGACGTTCGGCGGACACACGGTTCTCGAGGTCACGCAGCCGGCCGGCCAGCTCCGCCAGGGCGGCGTCGTCGAATCCGGCGAGGTTGGCGACGTCGTCGGCGCCCAGGATGGTGTCGAGCTCCACCGTGAGCTCCGCCATCTCGTCGGTGTCCGGCGAATAGAGGACGGGGTTGCGGCTCGGTCCGGTCGACCGACCGGGACCGGCCAGGATGCCGGCCAGGTTCTCCACCACGCTCGACAGGTCGGGGGCCGCCGAGCCCTCGGGCCGCTCCATGTAGGCGTGCACGATGTCCAGCCGGCCCTGGATGAGGCGGCGCAGGTAGGACAGGGATGCCTCGGCTTCCTGGCACTCGGCGCGCATCCGTCGGATGTCGTCGAGCGACAGCCCGGGGACGTCGGCGAGGTAGCCCGGTTCGAGGAGTCGGGCGAGGTCTTCCTGGGAGCTCGGCATCAGGTCCGATGGTACTCCGTGGGCCGGCCCAGAGGGCCAGAGCGGCCGGGCGGCCCGTATCGGTAGACGGCCCGGCCCGCCACCGAGGCCAGCGGAACGGGCCCGAACGTCCGGCTGTCGGTGCTCCGGTCCGGCGCATCCCCCCGCACCTCGACCGTGCCCCGGGACCGGTCCACCCCGGCGACCCGCTTCACCAGCAGGCGCCCGGGAGACCGGGGGTCGGGTACGGCGACGACGTCACCGGGTGCCGGGGCCCCGGGCCACGGCGGCGCGACCACGAGCAGGCGGTCGCCCTCGAGGAGGGCGGGGGCCATCGAGTCACCCGTCACCTCCACCCGGCGGACGCAGCGGGCCAGCACCAGCGCGGCCAGCGTCGCCACCACGGCCGCGACCCCTCCCCTCCGGCCCCACGACCTCGTCCGGCACCCCGGATGGGTGGCGCCCGAGGTGGGTAAGGTGGCGCCGTCGGGGTCCATGCCCCCACTCTGCACCAGACGGGCCCGGCGGGAGCCGTGCCCGGGCCGGGCGGGCCCACGGGTCGGCCCGGCACCAGGAATCCACCCCCATCCCGGGAACCCAACCCGGGAACCCAACCCAGGAACAACAAGGAGCTCCCATGCGCATCGCAGCCCACCTGCTCGCACTCGTCGACCGGGTGTCGCCCCCGTCGGTCGTCCACGCCCACTGCGACCTGCCGTGCGGGGTCTACGACCCGGCCCAGGCCCGCATCGAGGCCGAGTCGGTGAAGGCCACCATCGAGAAGTCCAACGCCTCCGACGACGAGTCGTTCAAGATCCGGGCCGCCATCATCAAGGAGGAGCGGGCCGACCTNNAAGACGGCCGGCGAGACCAAGAAGACGAACGACGTGGCCGTGGCCGACCGCCTGCTGAGTGAGATCGCCGCCATCGACGCCATGTTCTGGGAGTCGAAGAAGTAGACCCTCCGTCAGTCGCCGTGGTGGCCGGTCGCAGCCGAGAGGCCGACCGGCCCCACGGCGGTCCGGACGGCGTCCCCGTCGCCGGGTCCCCCGCCGGGCACCGGCGCGGCGCCCGTGCCCCCGATCACGCACGCGCCGCAGGAGCGTTCGATCGGCGAGTCGGCCAGTCGGGCGTCGTCGATCGGCGAGCCGCACTCCTCGCACCGGCCGTAGGTCCCGTCGTCGAGACGGGCCAGGGCCCGCTCCACCTCGTCGAGCAGCCCGTCGACCGCGTCGACGGCCGAGCGGTGGGCCTCCTCCTCGGCCTCGGTGCCGTCGGTCGGAGCGTCAGCCTGGACCGCTCCTCCGGCGTCGCCGGCGAGACCCTCCCCGTCCGTCGGGGTCGGGTCGACCCCGACTCCGACGTTCCGGTCGTTCGCTCCGGTGGACCACTCGGTCTGCATGGTCCGGAGCGTACCCCCGTCGACGGGGCGTCCCCTAGGGTTGCCGTGTGGAGTCCGCCGTGACAGGAGGGGCCGGCCCCGGTCCCCACGACGCGTCGGCCCCCCTGGCGGTCCTGGTCGGCTCGGGCCTCACCGTGCCGTGCCTCGGAGGCGTAGAGCGCCGCGCCGTCGAGCTCGACCAGGCGGCGTCCACGCAGGCCCACCCGGACGTGTCGGCACGCGTGGCCGAGTTCCTTCCCTGGTACTCGAGCGTCCACCGGGGCGCCGGCTTCCGGTCCCGGCGGGCCACCCACGCCTACGAGGAGGCCCGCCGCGCCGTCCTGGCCTTCGCCGGCCGCGATCCGGACGGGTCGGACGTGGCCATCCTGTGCCGCAACACGACCGAAGCCATCAACCACCTCGCCTACCGGCTGCGCCTCGACCCCGACGACGTGGTCGTCACCACCGTGGTCGAGCACCACGCCAACCTGCTCCCCTGGGGCCGGGTCGCCCGGCGCCGCTACGTGGAGTGCGGCACCGACGGGACCTTCGGGGTGGACGACGTGATCGCCGCCCTCGACACCCCCGGCGGGCGCCCGCCCGCGCTCCTGGCGGTGACCGGGGCGTCCAACGTCACCGGCTGGGTGCCGCCGATCGACGCCATCGTCGACGCCGCCCACACCCGGGGCGTCCCCGTGGTGGTGGACGGGGCGCAGCTGGCGCCGCACCGCCCGCTCCCCGCCACGGCGGACTTCGTGGCCCTGAGCGGCCACAAGCTCTACGCCCCCTTCGGATCGGGCGCCCTCATCGGCCCACGGGCGCTGTTCGAGACCGGGGACCCCTTCCTCGCCGGCGGCGGCGCCGTCGACCTGGTGGGCCTCGACGAGGTCATCTGGACCGCGCCCCCCGACCGCGAGGAGGCCGGCTCGCCCAACGTGGTCGGCGCCATCGCGCTGCACGCCGCCGTCGACGCCCTCGGCACGATCGGCTGGGGCGCCATAGCGGCCCACGAGCGGGCGCTGGCCGACCGGCTCCACGCCGGCCTCGCCTCCCTCGACGGCGTCCGCCTCCTCGGCCCGGTCGGTGCCGGGGTGCCGGGTGTCGAGACGCTGCCGGTGGCCCCCTTCGTCGTCGAGGGGATGCACCACGCGCTGGTGGCGGCCCGCCTCAGCGCCGAGTACGGGATCGCCGTGCGCCACGGGTGCTTCTGCGCCCATCCCTACGTGGTCCGACTGCTGGGCATGGACCCCACCGACGTCGACGCCTACCGGCGCGAGGTGCTGTCCGGGGACCATCGGGGGGTGCCGGGTGCCGTGCGGGCCAGTGCCGGCCTGGGCACCTCGGGGGACGACGTCGACGCCCTGCTCGCCGCGGTCGCCGACCTGGCCGGCGGCGCGCCGCCCCCGGTCCCGTACGTCCAGGACACGGCCACCGGCGACTTCTTTCCGGTGACCGACGAGCCCGGGTGGCGCAATGCGGCCGTCGAACTCGGCGCCGCCTGCTCGCGCGGTTGACCGGCAGCCCCGACGGCGTCGTGGCCCCGGTCCCTCAGTCGTGGACCGGCGGGAGCGTCGGCGTCGGGATGCCCCGGGTCGCGCCGGGAGCACGGACGGCCACGAAGCGCACCTGCCGGCGGACCGTGAACCCCATCGCCGCGTAGAGCCGGAGCGCGGTGGTGTTGTCGGCGGCCGTGTGGAGGAAGGGCGTCTCGCCCCGGGCGGTGATCCCGGCGGCCACCGTCCGCACGGCCAGCTCGCCGAGGCCCTGGCGCCGGTGGTCGGGGTGGGTGGCCACGGCGCTGATCTCGCACCACCCGTCGGGACGGAAGCGCTGTCCCGCCATGGCCACCAGCAGGCCCCCGCGCCGCACGCCGACGTAGCCGCCGAGCTCGTAGGTGCGGGGGGAGAACGGGCCGGGGCGGGCCAGCTCCACCAGGGCGACCATGTCGTCCGCCTCCGGCAGGCCCAGGGGGACGACGTCGACGTCGGGGCGTGTCGCGGCCACCTCGGCCGGGGACGCCACCAGGTGGGCCGCGGTCAGCTGGACGCCCACCCCGTCGTACTCGACGGCCCAGGCGTCGGGCGGGTCCCCGGTGGGACCGGTGACGATGACGACGCCTCCCGGTCCCACCAGGTCCCCCATGGCCCGCCACAGACGGGGGCCCGGCGGTTCCTCGAAGGCGCCGAAGGGTGACACCTGCGTGCGGTAACGGGCGACGGGTCCGACCCGCTCGGCCACGTCGTGCTGGGGACCGGTGAGCGACGACCAGACCGGGTTGTCGAGTGGGTGCACGGGCGGGATCACTTCCGGTGGACGGCGACGGGACGGGACGGCCGCGTGCCGGTGAACGGCCCGAACCTACCGGCCGACCCCCGGCGGCGCGCCGGGCGCCCCCGCTACGCTCCGGGGGTGGCCCAGCTCCACCGGTTCCTCGTGCTCTGGGGGCAGATGGGCAAGCCGCTGTTCACCGCGGAGATCGTCGAGGCCTTCGACGCCGAGGACGCGCTCGCCGTGGCGGCCGACCTCCATCCCGAACTCCACCGCCCCCGGGTGGCGGTGCCGGCGGCAGGGGCCGGGCCCCTGGCCCGTCGCTACGATGGGACCGACGAGCGACCGCCGACCGAGGAGTGATCCGTGCCGCGCTACGACTTCCGGTGCACGACGTGTGACCAGACGTACGAGGTGGCGAGGCCCATGGCCGACGCCGACGCGCCGGCCACCTGCCCCGACGGCCACGTCGGTGCGATCCGCCTGCTCCCGATGTTCGCCACGACAGGGTTCGCCNNCGACAGGGTTCGCCACGACAGGAACGGCGTCGGGACCGGCCCCCGCGCCGTCGGCGGGCGGCTGCTGCGGGGGCGGCTGCTGCTCGTAGGCCGGACGGCGCACGGTGGTCGTCCGTCGGACGGCCCGCCGGGACCTCAGTCGACGAGTGCCTGGTAGACGAGCTGGTTCAGCTGGGACCGGATCGGGTGCGTGCTCGACGGGAGGAGCTGGGTGAGGAACAGCGCGGTGATCTCCTCGACCGGGTCCACCCAGAACGCCGTGCTGGCCGCCCCTCCCCACAGGTAGGACCCGGCCGTACCGAGCACCTTGCCCTTGACCGGATCGTCCACCACGGCGAACCCCAGTCCGAATCCCGTGCCGTCGAACGTCGTCTCGGCGAAGAGCGGCCGCCCGAACTCCTCCAGGTCCGCGCCACCCGGCAGGTGGTTGCGCGTCATGTAGTCGACGGTCCGGGAGCCGAGCAGCCGCACGCCGTCGAGGGCACCGCCGCCGCGCAGCATCTCGATGAACCGGAAGTAGTCCGCCGCCGTCCCGACCAGACCACCGCCCCCCGACAGGGCCACCGGTGCCCGGAGAGCGTCGGCCCCGAGGCCGTCCTGCTGGACCGCCGCCCCGGTGGCCGGGTCCGGGGTGTAGAGCGCGGCCAGGCGTCCGGCATCGGCGGCCGGCACGTGGAACCCGGTGTCGACCATGCCCAGGGGACCGAAGATGCGCTCGGCCAGGAACTCGTCGAGGGTGCGTCCCGACGCCACCTCGACCACGCGACCGAGCACATCGGTGGCCACCGAGTAGCTCCACTCGGTCCCGGGCTGGAACAGGAGCGGCAACGACGCCCACCGGTCGCAGCACCCCGCCAGGTCGAGGCCGGGTGGGGTGCCCAATTCGAAGCCGGCGGAGCGGTAGAGGGCGTCGACCGGCGAGGAGTACTGGAAGCCGTAGGTGAGGCCGGCCGTGTGGGTGAGCAGGTGCCAGAGCAGCATCGGCTCCGTCACCGGCTCGGTCACGGGGCGCACGGCGGTCCCGCCCCGGAACACCCGGGCGTCGGCGAACGACGGGATGAACCGGCTGACCGGGTCCTTCAGCTCGAACGCCCCTTCCTCGTAGAGCATCATGGCGGCCACCGAGGTGATCGGCTTGGTCATCGAGTACATCCGGAAGATGGTGTCCGGCTCCATGGGCAGATCGGCCGCCGCGTCGCGCCGGCCGTAGGAGGTCAGGTGGACGATCTCCCCCCGGCGGGCCAGGAGCACGAGCCAGCCGGCCAGCCGGCCGTCGTCCACATAGTCCCGGAAGTGGTCGTCGATCCGGGCCAGCCGTCGGGCGTCGAACCCGACCTCGGACGGATCGACCTGGACCTCGATGGCGGACATCGGCCTCTCCTTCGTCGCCGGCCGGGTGCGCCCGGCGGGCACGCGCAGCCTACCGACGGAGGCTCGGCGCCGCTCTGAGTTGGTAGGTTCGGCCGGTGGACTCGGCGTCGCTCGACACGGGTGCGGCCGGGACGGCGCCGGCTTCCGGCGGCCCCCGGGCGTGGCTGGTCCGTCACGATCCCGGTCTGCGCGCCACCAAGCGCTCCGTGCGCGCCGCCGTCCTGGTGCCGGCCGTGTTCGCCCTGGCCCGGTACGGCACCCACAACAGCCAGACTCCGCTGTTCGCCGTCTTCGGCTCCGTGTCGCTGCTGCTGTTCGTGGACTTCGGCGGCCCACTGCGGATCCGGACCCGCTCGTTCCTCGTCCTCTGGGTGGCGGGTGCCGCCTTCATCGTCGTCGGCACGCTCTGCTCCACGCACCCGGTGGCGGCTGTGACGTCCATGGCCCTGGTCGGGTTCGGCGTCCTGTTCGCCGGCGTGGTGAGTCCCCAGGCGGTGGCCGCGTCCACGGCCGCGCTGCTCTTCTTCGTGCTGCCGGTGTCCGAGCAGGCGCCGGTCTCGGCCATCGGCGACCGGCTCCTCGGCTGGGCGCTCGCCGGCGTCGTCTGCATCCCGGCGGCCCTGTTCGTCTGGGCCGAGCGCTGGCACGACCCGCTCCGCCATGCCCTGGCCACCGCCGCCCGCTCCGTGGCCGACCACCTGGACGCGGCGTCGCGGGCCGGCGGTACGGATGTCGACCAGGTCCCGGTGGAGCGTGCCCTCGCCGCCCTGCGCGCCCAGTTCGAGGCGACGCCCTACCGCCCCACCGGTGCCGGCCCCACCGACGTCGCCCTGACCAACCTGGTGTCCCGACTGGAATGGGTCGGGCAGCGGGCGGTCGCCGCCACGGCGCAGCCGCCCCCGGCGGCGGAGCGTCTCCGGGTCTCGGCGGTCGAGGCCGCGGCCGCCGACGTCCTCCGCGAGGTCGGCGGGCTCCTGGCCACGCCGGATCCGGTCGCCCACTCCGTCGCGGCCGTCGATCTGCGCGCCGCGGCCACCCGCCTGGTCGCCGCACGCCGGACGGCGACCGACACGGTCCTGACCGCCCTGGTGGACGACACCGGTCCGGGCGCGTCGGGCGCCGCCGCGGTCGACGCATCGACGGACCCGGCCACGGCGTTGCACCAGGTCGATCCCACCTACCCGGTCCGGATGCTCGCCTTCGCCCTGGAACTGCTCGCCGAAGGGGTGCTCGATGCGCTCGGGCCGGGTGCCGGTGCCGGACCGGTAGCCCGAGCCGCCGCCACGATGCGCTCGTTCGGCCGGGTGGCCGCGGGCCATCTCACCCTGCGGTCCGTCTGGTTCCGCAACAGCGTCCGCGGGGCCGTGGGGCTGGCGCTGGCCGTACTGGTGGTCGAGACGACGACGGTGCAGCACGGGTTCTGGGTCGTCCTCGGCACGCTGTCCGTGCTGCGGTCCAACGCCCTCGGCACCGGGGCCACCGCGGTACGGGCCGTGCTCGGGACGGCGATCGGCTTCCTCGTCGGCTACGCCGTGCTCCTGGCCATCGGGCACCACGGGGCGCGACTCTGGATCGTCCTGCCGCTGGCCGTGCTGGTGGCGGGCATCGCCCCGACCATCAGCTCGTTCACCGCCGGGCAGGCGGGCTTCACCGTCCTGGTGGTCGTGGTGTTCAACATCATCGAGCCGGTCGGTTCGAAGATCGGCCTGATCCGCATCGAGGACGTCCTGATCGGTGCCGCCGTCAGCGTGGTGGTCGGACTCCTGTTCTGGCCGCGCGGCGCCGGCGCCGAGTTGGCCCGGGCCCTGGCCGACGCCTATGCCACCGCGGCCGCGTGGATGGCGACGGCCGTCGACCACGTCGCCCGGGCCGGCGCCGGCGCCGACCGCACCTGGAGTCCGGAGGGCCTCACGGCACTGGCCTCGGCCCGACGGCTCGACGACGCCTACCGGCAGTACCTCGGTGAACGGGGAGCCAAACGCATCCCCCTGCCGGTCATCACCCGGCTCCTGACCGGGACCGTCCGGATCCGGCTGACCGCGCTCACGCTCGAAGGTCTGCCGGACCTGACGTTTCCGGGCGGTCCACCGCCGTTGCCGGAGGTGGTCACCGCCCGGGCCACGGTGACCGCCGAGTGCACGGCCGTCGAGTCGTGGTTCGACGGCTTCGCCGGTTCCCTCGGGGTGCGCAGGGCTCCGGTGGCCACCATGCCGCCCGAGGACGACCACCTGGCGCCCGAACTGGTGGCGGCCTGGGACGCCGTCCGCCGTGACGGGCGGCGCGACGGGGTGATCGCCGTGCTCCGGCTGCTCTGGGTGGAGGAGCGGATGGCCGACCTCCGTCGGCTGCAGGCCGACCTGGCGGCGACCACGTCCCGGCGGGACCCCGCCCACGACCGGAGGCGCAGACCATGACCGTCGCCGACCGGTGGGGGGTCGAGATCCAGACCTCGAGCGAGCCGGCGGCCCGACTCCTCGAGCAGGCGACGACCGACGTCGTGCTCCTGCGGGGCGAACCGGCCGCAGCCCTGGACGCGGCGATCGAGGCCGACCCCGAGGCCCCGCTGCCCCGGATCGTGCGGGCCGAACTCGAGCTGTTCGCCCAGACCCGGGACGCCCAGCGGGCCGCGCGCCACCGGCTGGCCGAGGTCGACCCGCTCCTGGCCGACGCGTCGCCCCGCGAACAGCTCCACGCCGCCGCCGCCGGCGCCTGGGCCGACGGGCAGCTCGACGTCGCCGCCCGCTGGTTCGACCGGGCCGTGGCCCGTGACCCCCACGACCTGCTGGCGATCCGGTTCGCCCATGACCTCTCGTTCTTCCTCGGCGACTCGACGAACATCCGCGACGTGGTCGCCCGCGCCCGCGCCGCCTGGTCCGAGCCGGATCCACTGTTCGGGGTGCTGCGGGGGATGTACGCCTTCGGGCTCGAGGAGACCGGGGACTACCGCCGGGCCGAGGACGCGGCCCGCTACGCCCTCCGGGCCGACGAGCACGACGTCTGGGCCCACCACGCCCTCGCCCACGTGTTCGAGATGGAGGGCCGCACCGACGAGGGCGTCGCCTTCCTCACCGACAGTGCCGTCCGGTGGGTGACGAGCTTCTTCGCCGTCCACAACTGGTGGCACCTGGCGCTCTACCGCATCGAGCAGGGCAGGCCCGAACGCGCCCTCGACCTCTACGACGGGCCGATCCGGAAGGGCGACAGCGGCGAATGGCTGGACCTGGTCGACGCCGCCGCGCTCCTCTGGCGCCTCGCCCTGGTGGGCGTCGACGTGCAGGAGCGGGCGACGACCCTGGTGGGGGCCCTCGAGCCCCGGATCGGGGACGCGCTCTCCGCCTTCAACGACCTGCACGCGGTCATGGTCTTCGCGTTGGCCGAACGGGAGGACCTGGTCCGGGCGGTCATCGGGGCCACCGGGCACGACGACGGGACCACCAATGCCCGGGCCCTCGCGCTCTCGGGCGCCGACCTGCTCGACGGCTTCCACGCGTTCGCCCTCGGCGACCCCCGGGACGCCACGGACCGACTGTTCCGGTCCCGGAGCCGCTCGGCCGTCATCGGCGGCAGCGTGGCGCAACGGGACGTGATCGACCAGACGCTCATCGCTGCGGCGGCGCGGTCGGGCGAGCAGGGACTCGTCCGGGCGCTCGTGTCCGAGCGGGTCGAGCGCAAGCCCACGGCGGCCGGCTCGACGGCCCGGCTCGTCGACGTCCACCGCCGGTGACCTCGTCGTCGGCCCCGGGGTCGGAGGCCGGGGCGGCCTACGCCTCGTCGAGGCGGGCGATGACCTCGTCCGTCGACAGCACCTCGGCGAAGCCGGCCGCAAGGGCGGCCGCCACGTCCTCGAGCACCTCGGCACTCGGGTAGGGACTTCCGTCGAGGCGCTCGAGATCGGGGCCGCCCACGGCGTCCCGGACGAAGATCGTCCCGTAGTCCCGGCTCTGCGCGCTGCGGGCCGTGCTGTCGCAGCAGAAGCTCGTCATGTAGCCGACGACCACCACCGTCGAGACCCCGAGGGTGCGCAGGACGCCGTCGAGATCCGTGCCCTGGAAGGAGTCGTAGCGCGTCTTGGTGATCACGATCGGGTCCTCAGGGACCCGGAGCCCCCCGTGGAACGCCACCCGGGGCGTCCCCTCGATGAACGAGTCCTCCTCGTCCTCCTCGGCGAAGTCACCCATCCGTCCCACGTCCACCCCGGTCGGCCGGTGGGCGTGGCGGATGTAGACGACCGGGGCGTTGCGTCCGGCGAACGCGTCGATCAGGGCGTTGATGTCGCCGAGCCGGTCCACCGCCTCGGGGAAGGACGCCGGGCCGTCGGGATCGAAGTACTCCTCCTGGACGTCCACGACCACGAGGGCGCTCCGCTCAGGTCGCACCGGATAGATCACCGTCGTTCACCTCGTCTCGCCCAGCTCCACGGCGGCCGTCGGCCGACGCCGTGCCCCGAAGCTACCGGTCCGTCGGTGGGCACGAAGTCGGCGGATCCGACACCGCACAGGCGGGAACGCGGCCAGGGCGGGCCCGTCAGACCGTCCGGCTCGACGGCAGAAGGGTCATCGGCACCGTCGCCCGCAGTATCGTGCACACGGGCCGTTAGCTCATCCGGTAGAGCAGGGGACTTTTAATCCCAAGGTGGCGAGATCGAGACTCGCACGGCCCACCAGGTCAGAGGCAGTTTTTGTCCTTGTGACACCCTCCAGATAGCCTAAAACCCAACATCTTGCCCAACAATTGGGAGAGGGTCTGGAGGGGCACGTGCCCGGAAGCATGCGTGAACGGCAGCCGAACGTGTGGGAAC
>PMFY01000170.1 GCA_003157945.1 Acidimicrobiaceae bacterium
CGTCGGGACCGGCGGCGGCGATGGCGGCCAGATCGTCGTCGTGCCACGGGGTGCCGATGCCGTTCGCCCGGATGGTGATCTCCCGGTTGCCGTAGCCACCGGCGGCGAACATGGCGCAGGCCCGCTCGCGGGCGTCGACCTTGGCATCGGGCGCCACGGCGTCCTCGAGGTCGAAGATCAGCGCGTCGGCGGGGATCGCCTTCGCCTTCTCGAGGGCCCGCTCGTTGGCGGCGGGCATGTAGAGCACGCTCCGACGGGGGCGCAGGTTGGTGTCGCTCATGTCAGTCCTCCGGGGTGATCGTGGCGTAGAGCTCGGCGAGCTCGGGGTCGCGGGCGGCCAGCTGATCGGCGAGCTCGATCATCACCCGGCACTGCTTGACCGAGGCGTCGTCCTCCATCTTGCCGTCGAGCATCACGGCGCCGGTGCCGTCGCCCATGGCGGCGATGACCCGGCGGGCGTGGGCGACGTCGGCGACGTCGGGTGAGAAGACTCGCCGGGCGATGTCGATCTGGGTCGGGTGGAGCGACCAGGCGCCCACGCAGCCGAGCAGGTAGGCGTTGCGGAACTGGTCCTCGCAGGCGACGACGTCGGCGATGTCGCCGAAGGGCCCGTAGTAGGCGAAGATCCCGTTGGCCTGGCAGGCGTCCACCATGCGGGCGATCGTGTAGTGCCAGAGGTCCTGCTGGTAGATGGCCCGCTCGGCGTTGATGTCCCCGCCCGGCGGGTCCTGGCGCACGAGATAGTCGGGATGGCCCCCGCCCACGCGGGTCGTCTTCATCCGGCGGTTGGCGGCCAGGTCGGCGGGGCCGAGCGACAGCCCCTGCATGCGGGGGGAGGCGCCGCAGATCTCCTCGACGTTGGCCACGCCCCGGGCCGTCTCGAGGATCGCGTGCAGGAGGATCGGCCGCCGCAGGCCCGCCTTCGCCTCGAGCTGGGCCAGCAGCCGGTCGACGTAGTGGATGTCCTCGGCGCCCTCCACCTTCGGGATCATGATGACATCGAGCTTGTCGCCGACCTCGGTGACCGCCGTGAGCAGGTCGTCGAGGCCCCAGGGCGAGTCCAGCGAGTTGACCCGGGTCCAGAATTGGGCGGTGCCGAAGTCGACGGTCCGGCCCACGTCGACCAGACCCTGGCGGGCGGCCTCCTTGTCGGTGGCGGGCACGCCGTCCTCGAGGTTGGCCAGCAGCACGTCCACCTTGGTGGCCAGGTCGGGCAGCTTGGCCACCATCTTCGGATTCGACGCGGGGAAGAAGTGGATCATCCGGGAGGGCCGGAACGGGATCTCGCGCACCGGCTCGGGTGCCCCGACGGCGAGCGGACGGAAGAAGTCTTTCGGGGAGCGCACTGGACCTCCAGGAGTTGCGGACTCCACCAATCTAGGAGGTGGCGCAGGAGGCCCCGGACGGCGGGCCGGCGCCGTCGGGCACGGCCCCCGGACACCGGGCGGCGCCACCGGTCCGGCCTCCGATCGGGCACGGCCCCCGTGTCCCCGGCTCCCGTGTCCCCGGTCCCCGGACCCGCCCCCATCCCCGGCACACCGGCAGGCGGGCTGGCATGCTGGCGACGCACCGGCTCCGGGGGGAGTGACCGGTCCGGACCTTCCGGGGTCCGCGGCAGGAGGGTGCCCACCAGGAGGACCCGATGACCGGACCCGGGATGGACCGCAGGACGTTCCTCGGCCGGGGCGCGGCCGCCGCCGGGGCGGTGGCGCTGGCCGGCGGGGCGGGCGCCGGACTGGCCGCGTGTTCCTCGGCCGGGGGCGGCACCTCGTCGCCGACCGCCCGGTCGGGCGCGTCCCGCGCGCCGACGAGGGGTGGGTCGTTGACCATCGGGACCATGGCGGAGATCGACGGGTTCTCGCCGTCGCAGAACCGCTGGGACACCAACGGCCTGCTCTACGCCAACACGGTCTACGACCCGTTGATGGCGGTGGCCGAGGACGGCTCGGTCCAGCCCTACCTGGCGGAGTCGCTGACGCCCAACGCGGCCTACGACGAGTGGACGCTCACGCTGCGGCCGGACGTGACCTTCCACGACGGGACCCCACTGACGTCCACCGTCGTGAAGCACAACTTCGACGCACTGGCCGCGTCGTCGCTCACCAGCGGCGCCGTGGCCGGGATCGCCTCGGTTACCACGCCGGACCAGTCGACGGTCGTCTTCCGGCTGAAGTCGCCGGCCACCGGCTTCGCCGCCGGGCTCACCACCCAGGCCGGCTACGTCGTGGCGCAGGCGACACTGGACCAGGGGGCCTCCGTGTCGGTCACACCGGTGGGCACCGGACCGTTCGTGTACGGCTCGTGGCAGCCGAACAGCCACTTCACCGCCACGCGCAATCCCCACTACTGGCAGCCGGGCCTGCCCTACCTCGACCAGGTCACGTTCCGACCCATCGTGGACACGACCCAGCGCGAGGACTCGCTCAGGACCGGGTCCGTCGACGCCCTCATCTCCATCGACGCCAAGACGTACGCGCACTTCGACGGCGCGCCCGGCTACCAGTCGCTCTTCGAGACGTCCCCCGTGGTGGGCTCGCCGACGATGGGGTTCATGCTCCTCAACTGCGCCCGGCCGCCCACCGACGACCTGCGCATCCGCACCGCCCTGGCCAAGGCGACCGACCAGGTGGCCATCCAGAAGGTCTTCGGTGACGGTGCCGTCCAGGTCATCGACGGCATCTTCCTGCCCGGGTCCCCCTACGCCGGCCACCCGGCCTACCCGGCCCACGACGCCGCCGGGGCGGAGGCGCTGGTCCGCCAGTACACGGCGGAGCACGGCGCGCCGTCGATCCGGATCAGCACCACGTCCGACCCGCGCACGGTGCAGCTGGTGCAGGTCATCCAACAGATGTGGGGTGCCACCGGCGTCGACGTCTCGATCACCATCGTCCAGCAGGCGGACGCCATCATCGACCTGCTGACCGGCGAGTACCAGGCCGTGCCCTCAGCCCAGTTCGGCGCCGTCAACCCCGACCTCAACTACCCGTGGCTCAGCACCACCACGGTCCAGCCCATCGGCACGGTGGGCCTCAACTTCGCCCGCAACTCCGACCCGGTGATCGAGCAGGCGTTCCTGACCGGTCGTTCGACGCTCGATCACGCCACGCGCCTCCAGGCGTACCGGACGGTCAACGAGCGCCTGGGGGTGGACCTGCCCTATGCCTGGATCGGCCGGGACATCTTCCCGTTCGCCGCCGTCGACCGGGTCCAGGGGATCCGCCACCTGACGCTCCCCGGGGGCCAGGCGGGCTACGCCTACAACGAAGGCGTGTTCTTCCCGGCCCATCTCTGGCTCGCCGCCTGAGGGATCGTCCCGC
>PMFY01000095.1 GCA_003157945.1 Acidimicrobiaceae bacterium
ACGCGCCCACCGGACCGTCCGGACCGGACGCGCCGTCCAGGCCGGACAGGGCCAGGACCACCTTCGCCACCGCCGAGAAGTCCTCCCGGCCGTACCCGGCCGCCGAGGCGGCGCTGAGGGCCTGGCGGGCGATCGCCGTGGACGCCAGCGGCACCCCGGCCCGGGCGCCGTAGGCCAGGGCGAGGTCCAGGTCCTTGGCCATCAGGTCGGTCATGAACCCCGGCCGCCACCCGTTGGACGCCGGGCTCCCGGGGACGACGCCGGGCACCGGCAGCCGGGTGCGCACGGCGACGCAGTCGCCGGTGGCGTGGGTGAGCACCTCGAGGAGCTTGGCCATGTCCACGCCCGAGGCCACGGCCAGGGCGGTGGCCTCGGCGGTGGCGAGCATCTGTGCCGCGTAGATCAGGTTGTTGCACAGCTTGACCACCTGACCCATGCCGGGTCCGCCCACGTGGACGATGCGGCCGGCGAAGGGTTCGAGCGCCGGGCGGGCGCGGGCCAGTGTCGCCTCGTCGCCCCCGACCATCAGGGTCAGGGTCCCCTGTTCGGCTCCCGCCGTCCCCCCCGACAGGGGGGCGTCGAGGTACCCGGCGCCGGTGCCCTCGACCAGGGCGTGCTGGGCGCGGGTGACCTCGGGATCGATGGTCGAGCAGTCGACGACCACCTGGCCCGGGCCGAGCACGGGCAGCATGTCCGCCACCACCTCGGCGACCTGGGGCGAGCTCGGGACACAGAGGATCACGACCTCGGCGTCGGCGGCCACCCCCGCCGGCGTCCCCCCGGCGACGGCACCCAGCGCGACGGCGCGGTCGATCGGGTCGCGGCTGCGCGACGCGACGACGACGCGGTGGCCCGCCTCGAGCAGGTGGCGGGTCATGGGCAGTCCCATGGCCCCGAGTCCGACGAATCCGAGTTGCATGCTCTCCTCCCGGCCTGTGTGCACCGGCCGCGGCGCGTGCCCGAGGCTACGTCGCCGTCAACGACCGAACCGGGGCAACCACGCGGCGGTCCCCGCCAGGAGCTCGTCGACCATCGTGGCCGTGCGGTCCAGGTCGCCGCGACCGGCCAGCGGGTCGAGGAGGAACGCCGCCAGGGCGGTGTCCCGGTCGCCGCTGAGCGCGGCGTCCAGGGTCAGCTCGAACACCGCCGAGTGCCGCCGGACCAGCTCGGCGAAGGGGGCCGGGAGCGGGGCCACGTCCCGGCCGCGGACGCCGTCGCCGTCCACCGTGCAGATCGACTCCACCACCGCGCCGCCGGGGACGTCCGGCACCTGGCCGACGTTGGGGATGTTGGCCGGGAGGTGGCGGGCCTCGCCGGTCACCAGCGAGTCGATCACCAGGGCGGGCAGTTCCCCCGACGCCCACGTCTGGAGCTGCTTGGTCCCGGCCAGCCAGGCGTCGACGTCGGCCACGTACCCGTCCTGGTGGCGACGGCGCGTGGCCATGTCGGTGAGTCCGATGTTGTAGCGCTCCCCCCACTGCGATTCCCCGGTGAGGACCCACGGGACGAACTCGGCCAGGTGACGGTCGCCGGCGGCGGGGACGGCGCCCCAGTGCTCGAGGAAGTGGAGGGCCAGGGTGTGGCGCCGGCAGAAGTCGAGTGGCGTGAAGTCCTCGGTGTCCGGCCGGCCCGGGTGGGGTCGGAGGGCCTCCAGGCCCCCCGCCTCCTCCACCATGCCCCGGAGCACGTCGAACCCGTCCTCCCCCTCGACGTCGAGTGCCGTGACCACCGGGAAGTGGTTGACCCCGGCCACCGTCGCCCCGATGGACTCGGCCGGCCGGCCCAGCGCCAGGGCCAGGTCGAGGGTCCAGTTCCCCACCTCGTGACAGAGTCCCACGGCCCGGACGTCGGTCTCGCGGCAGACGGCCCGGGTCAGGCAGGTCATCGGGTTGGTGATGTTGAGGAGCCAGGCGTCCGGGCACACCTCGGCCATGTCCCGGGCCACCCCGACCAGGACCGGGACGTTGCGCAACGAGCGGTTGACACCGCCGGGGCCCACGGTGTCGCCCACCGACTGGCGCAGCCCGTAGCGGGCCGGCACCTCGAGGTCGGTACCCATGGACTCGAAGCCACCGGTGGAGATCGTCACCACCACGAAGTCGGCGCCCTCGAGCGCCTGCCGCTGGTCGGTGGTGGTGGTGACCGTCGTCCGGGCACCCAGGGCGTCGTCGAGCTTCCGGGCCAGGGCCTCCATCTTGACCAGCGGCGCCGGGTCGATGTCCTCCAGGACCAGGTGGGCGCCGTGCAGCGACGGCGTCCCGAGGAGGTCGGCCAGGAGCTCGGGGGTCCACTGGTAGCTGCCGCCGCCGACGATGGTGATCTGCACGCGGTCAGCGCCCGGGTCGGCCGACGGTCATGCCCGTCACACTACCCAGGCCCGGCCGCGGTGGGCCGGCTCACCGCGTGGGTGGAGGGCCCTCGGCACCCTCGCGGGCCCACCGGATGAGGCGGCGGTAGGCGTCCGCCGAGTCATGGCCGTCGGCGTCGGTGTCCAACCACCGGAATCCCCGCGGTCCCCGGGCGCGGTCGATGCCGAAGATGCCGAACCGCGGCTCGTAGGAGCCCCACTCGTAGTTGTCCACCAACGACCAGTGGAGGTAGGCGGTGACGGGCACGCCGGAGGCCACGCTGTCGACGACGGCGGCGACGTGCTCGGTCAGGTACCGGGGGCGGTCCCAACCGTCGGTCCGGGGGTAGTTCCTGCCGTTGCGGACCCGGGTGCACAGCCCGTTCTCCACCACCCACAGGGGCAGGCCCGGCAGCAGCTCGTGCTGGTCCCGGCACCACCGGGTCATCGCGCCGGCGTCGGCCACGACGTCCCAGATCGGCCGGGAGGGCGCCCACTGCCGGCCGCCGGAGGTCCGGTGACCCGGCAGGCGCAGGGTGTGGGACGCCACCGGGTCGTACCAGTCGAACCCGGCGGCGTCGAGGGCCCGGGTGGCCGGCGACGCGCCCACGGCGTCGAGCACCCGGCGCGGGGCGGTCCGCCGCAGTCGGGCCCGCACCGGGCCCCCGGCCGCCGCGCCGTACGGGCACACGGCGGCGAACAGGCGACGCAGCGCCACCTCCACCGCCCCGCGGGCGGGGCACCGCTCGTCATGGAGTACCCGACGCTCGTCGACCCAGGCGTCGATGTCCTCCACGGCCACGCCCGCAGCACGGAAGTCCACCAGATCGGTCAGCATCCGGTCGTGCTCGTAGATCGACGAGGAGCTGGTGTTGACGGTGACCCGGGCGTCCGGCTGCACCGCGTGCACCGCGTCGTAGGCGAGGACGTGGGCGGTGAGCAGATGGTCGAGCACCGTGAACGCCTCGGCGAAGGCCCCGGTCCGTCCCGGGGGGCAGGAGCCCTCCACCCAGCCCATCAGCGCCACGATGTTCGGCTCGTTGACCGTGATCCAGGTACGGCACCGTCCGGCCAGGGCGGGGACGACCCGGGCCACGTGGGCGGCGAACCGCTCGGGCGAGTCCGGCTGCAGCCAGAACTCCTCACCGAGCCAGGCCGGGTGGGTGAAGTGGTGCAGGGTCACCACGGGCTCGAGTCCCCGGTCGTGGCAGGCGTCGAGGATCTGCCCGTAGCGGGCCAGCGCATCGGCGTCGAACCGCCCCTCCTCCGGTTCGAGCCGGGCCCACTCCACCGAGAGCCGGAACGCGTCGCACCCCATCGATGCGGCCCGGTCCAGCGCCTCCTCGGGTCGGAGCCAGAAGTCGCAGGCGTTGCCCGAGGGCTCGATCCGGCCGCCCGCCTCCCACCGCACCCAGTTGTTGGCGGGCTCACCCGGGCCGTTGTAGCCACCCTCGATCTGGAACCCGGCGGTGGCGACCCCGAACAGGAAGCCGTCGGGCAGGACCACGGGATCGCCGGACCGGGCGGAGCTCACCGGTGGACGCCCACCGCGGCGGAGTGGCACACGCCGACATCTTGACACCGGGGGCCGTCCGGTGCCGCCGGTAGGATCCGGGCATGGCGACCCCTTCGCTGCTGTACGTGACCCAGGTGGCCCCCTACCGGGACGGGCCGGCCGGGGTCCACGGCGTGCTCGACCAGTCGGCCACGGCCATGGCACAGCTGGCGGAGTCCGCCGGACTCGTGGCCCGCCGCGTGGACGACGTGCGGGCGCTCGATCCGGGCGACCTGGCGGCGGCGCGCGTCGTGGCGCTGTTCACCATCGGCGAGACACCCTGGTCCCCCGCCCAGCGCGCCGAGCTGCTCGGTGCCGTCCGGTCCGGGAGCACCTCCCTGGTGGCCGTCCACTCGGCCACCGACGCCTGCTACGGCTGGCCCGACTACGGCCTCCTGGTCGGTGCCCGCTTCGACGGGCACCCCTGGACGCGGACGTGCACGCTCGACGTGGTCGACCCCGGCCATCCCGCCGTCGCCCACCTGGGGCCGACGTGGGAGTGGCACGACGAGGTCTACCGCTTCCGCGACCTCCGCCCCGACGCCCGCGTGCTGCTGGCCGCACGACCGTCCGAGCTCGGTCCCGCCCCCGGCGACGACGGATCCCCGTCGCCGGGGTATCCGCTGTCGTGGTGCTTCACGGAGGGATCGGGCCGGGTCTTCTCGACCTCGCTCGGGCACTTCCCCCACGCCTGGGAGAGCACCGCCTACCTCCGCCACCTGGCCGGCGGGCTCGACTGGTCGCTGGGACGCGACGCCGGGCCGTGACCCCCGGACCGCCGCCGGTGCCGTAGCCGCCCGGAGTCACCGGGTGCCGTCGGCCACCACCACGACGGCCTCCCATCCGCCCACGGCGAGGGTGCCGGTGACCCGTTCGCCGCGGCGCCGTCGGTCCGAGGCCGCCACCATCGTCCCGTGGACGTCCTCGAGGGTGGCCCCGTCGTCGCCCAGCGACGCCAGCACCGTGACCCGCCCGCCCCGGTCCCAGGCCCAGGCCCCCGGGGCCACGGCACGGGGCCGGTAGTCGCCGGACCGCAGGTCGGGCTCGGCCCGCCGCAGCGCGATCAGGTCGCGGACCAGGTGGAGCACCGACCCGGGGTCGTCCCGCTGGGCCGCCACGGTGGCGGCCCCGAGGTCGCCCAGGGGGAGCCACGGCTCCACTCCGGGCCGGGTGAACCCCCCGCCCGGGACGTCCCGCCACGGCATCGGGGTGCGCGCCCCGTCGCGGCCGGCGTAGGCCGGCCAGTAGGCCACGCCCAGCGGGTCACGCAGCCGGTCGCGGGGGACGTCGGCGTCGCCCAGGCCGATCTCGTCGCCCTGGTAGAGCACCGGCGTGCCCCGGAGGCAGAGCAGTACCACCAGGGCGACCCGCACCCGCTGCGGGTCGCCCCCGGCCCACCGGGTGGCCAGGCGGCCGAGGTCGTGGTTGGAGCCGGTCCACACCGGCCAGGCTCCCGGCGGCAGCGCCGCCTCCGTCGCCTCCACCACCGCACGCAGGGGTCCGGCCTCCAGGGGCGCGGTCAGGAACGGGAAGTTGAACGCCAGGTGGAGCTCGTCGTGACCGTCGCCGTAGTAGGTGGCGAGGGCGTCGGCGGTGGGTACGGGGGTCTCGCCGAGGAGGACCCGGTCCGGGTAGCCGTCGACCAGGGCGCGCCAGCGCCGGAGCACCTCGTGCCCCTCGGGGCGGTCGCTGTTGTAGACGGGGCGCTGCCCGAAGAGCCGGACGTCCAGGGGGTCGGTGTCCTCGGCCGGCGGATTGTCGCGGAGGAGGGCGTCCTTGACCATCCCGATGGCCACGTCGATGCGGAAGCCGGCCACCCCCCGCTCGAGCCAGTGGGTGATGATCCCGTCGAACGCCACCCGCACGTCCTCCTCCCACCAGTTGAGGTCCGGCTGCTCGACCAGGTGGTTGTGGAGGTAGTACTGCCCGGTGACCCCGTCCAGCGTCCAGGCCGGGCCCCCGAAGCTCGACACCCAGTTGTTGGGTGGCGAGCCGTCCGGCCGGGGGTCGGCCCACACGTACCAGTTCCGGTGCACCGAGTCCGTCGACGCGCGCGCCTCGACGAACCACGGGTGCCGGTCGCTGGTGTGGCTGGGGACGAGGTCCATCAGTACCCGGATCCCGCGGCGCCCCGCCTCGGCGATCAGCTGGTCGAGGTCCGCACCGCTCCCGAGTTCCGGGTCGACGGCCAGGTAGTCGGACACGTCGTACCCCCAGTCGGCATGGGGCGAGACGTTGACCGGTCCGAGCCAGAGCCCGTCGATGCCGAGCCACTCGAGGTGGTCGAGGTGGTCGATGATCCCCCGGAGGTCGCCCACCCCGTCACCGTCGGCGTCGGCGAACGAGCGCGGGTAGACCTGGTACAGGACCCCCTCCCTCCACCACGACCGGTCCCCGGCCACCGGTGCTCCGGCCACCGCCGCGTCAGGACCCGCCGTCCGGCGGACCGGCCCACGGCGTCATGTCGAGGGCCGGGTACCGGGCCCCGACCCCGGCCACGGTCTCCGGCGTCCAGTACGGGTGCCCCGGCTCGGGGAACCCGAGGACGGTCAGCTGGCGCACCGAGGCGTGGCCGACGAACCGGTGCCACTCCAGACCCTCCCCGGCCACCGGCCACGAGTGGAACCCGACCCACTCGGCCGCGGCCGGACGGTAGGCCACGTGGAGGAGGAAGCGGGCCCCGGCTCCGGTCGTCATGGCCGTGCCCCGGTGGTAGACGTCGGGACGGTAGGCCAGCACCGAGCCGGCCGGGCCGGTGGCCGGCACCTCGTCGGCGTAGAGCCCGGCGTACTCGTCCAGCGACAGATAGGTGCGCTCGACCGGGATCCCCGCCGTCCGCCGGCGCGAGACGAACCGGGTGGCCGCCGTCTCCGGCGTGACGTCACTCAGGTAGACGAAGAGCTCGAGGTGCTGGTAGCCGACGTCGTCCCGGGGAACCACCAGGGTGTGGTTGCCGTAGTCGACGTGCAGGAGTTGCTCGTACTCGTCCCGGAGGCCCGGGTACTTCACACTGACCATGCCCTGGTAGAGGCGGAGCCGGTCGGTGCCGAGCAGCTCTTCGGCGAGGTCGAGCAGGGCGTCGTGCACCACCAACCGGTTGAGGGCACCGGAGGCGAACGGGAAGACCGGCTTCGTGGCGCCCCAGCCGATCTCCTCCTCCCCGACCTCGCCGGAGGCCACCACTGCGGCCGTCGGGAAGAGCCCGGCGACCGCATCGCATGCCGAGGCCACCTCGGCCGGGGTGAAGAGGTCCTCCAGCACGCACCACCCGTCGGTGCGCCAGCGCTCGGCGGGGCTCGCCCCTGCGACCGTAGTCATCCGGCCTGTCTAGCAGCGGTCGGCCCGGCACCGCCCCGTCCGGTGGCCCGGTCGGGCCGCACGGCCGGCCGGACGCCCGACCGCGGCCGGCTCCGGCACCGCCCCGTCCGGTTCCGGGTCGGGCTCACGGGACGGGTTCACGGAGCGGGCAGCGGGGCGAACGGCCGCACGGCGACCCAGCACGTGCCCTGGGGGATCCGGTCCAGCGGCAGCTTGCACTGGGACGACGGGGGGCTGTTGATGTGGAGACGGACCACCTGGTACTGCGTGGGCCCGTACCGCTTGTGCGGGCCGTAGCTGAGGACCGGGTAGACGGTGCCGGGGAAGTCGGTGATCTTCGACAACGCGGTGACGAAGGTGCGTCGGTCGAGGTTCCGGCCGGCGCCTTCGGCCGCGGCGGCGAAGAGGCGGATGGCCTGACACCACCCCGCGATCGGGCCCTGCTCCTCGATGTAGAAGGACAGGGTCCCCGGGGGGATCTGGGGGTAGGCCTTGTGCCAGACCGTCCAGCAGCTGCGCAGACCGGGGTCGTAGCCACCCTGGCTCTGGGGTCGGTCGTCGTCGACGCCGCCCAGCGTCTCGGTGGTGACGCCCTCCTGCCCGTTGAGGGCCCGGGCGTAGGGGATCGGCAGGAGGCCGAGTGACGCCTCGATGCTCGACTCGTAGTCGCTGAGCAGCAGCCGGGGGAAGTACTGCTGCGAGGTCTGGGCCTGCAGCAGTGGGAAGAAGACGTTGAACGGGATGAGGGGGATCACCGAGTCGATGCCGTCGCTCCGGAACTGCTGGACCACCAGCGGGGCCTCGCTGTCGGTGGTGGCCGTCTCCGACGGATCCGACGCCAGGGTGGCCACCACCGGGGTGATACCCGCCCGGCGCAGGGCGGGGAGCAGGGTGTCGTCCAGCGCCGCCTGGTCCGATGCCCGGTCGCCGGCGACCACCCCCACCCGACGGTCGCCTCCCAGGAGGTGGGCGCTCAGTCCCCAGTCGACCACCGCCTGCAGGACGGCGGACTGGTCGGGGCCGGTCCACCACAGGTACGGCGAGCCCTGGTCGGTCCAGCTGGTGACCGTCGTCCACTCGCCGATGAACGGGGTCTGACCCTCCTGGGTGATGCACAGCTGGTTGTCCCCGGTCCACGCGCCGGCCCCGTCGAGCACGGCGAACGCGGCCGGCGAGCCCTCGGTCCACGTCTTGCACAGGGCGCGCATGTCCGACTCACTGGCCGGGTCGTAGGACGTGATGATCGGGTCGATCCGTCGCCCGTCGATCCCACCGGCACGGTTGATCTGGTCGACGAACAGCCGGATGGCCTGGGCCTGCTGCCCGAACTCGACGTCCTCGGCGAACCCCTCCTGTCCGGCCAGGGAGTTGAGGGAGACCACCGGGAACACCACGTTGACGGAGGTGGCGGTCACCCCCCGCGTCGAGGTGCTCGCCCCGGCGACGCCGGACGCCGTCCCGGCACCCGCCCCCGGACCGGTCGACGCGGCCGTGGACGAACTGGCCGGCGCCGTGGCCACCCACAGGATCGTGCCCCCGAGGACGGCCACCACCAGCAGCACCGTGCGGACCTGGGTCCCACGCGACCGGCGGACGAAGTGCCCCCACGACCGGGCCGGCCCGGTCAGCGGACTCCACCTCCGGCGTGCTCCGCCACCCCGTGACCCGCTCACCGTCGCCCGCGCCCCGTCACGGGACCGACCCGTCGACCCCGGTGGGGCGCGTCGTCGTTGTCCGGGCCCGGTGGCCACCTGCTCCGGTCGTCCTCACGGATCCTCCCCCAGTCACCGCCCGCCGGCGCCCTCCCGACCGTGGGAGCGTGCCCGGGCGACCCCCGTACCGTATCGTCGGCCCACGACGCGCACGCTCCGCACGGGGGGTCGCCGCCGATGCCAGAGGGTAAGGAGCGCCGGGAATGGCCACAGGTTGGAACGAGCGGGTCCCCGACCGTCCCGGCGCGGCCCCGCCCCGGGACGGAGGATCGCTGGCGGTGGAGGTCCACGGCCTCGTCAAGCGCTACCCCAAGGCGCCCACCGACTCGTTGGCGGGCGTGAGCTTCGACGTGCACCGGGGCGAGGTCTTCGGCTTCCTCGGACCGAACGGCGCCGGCAAGAGCACGACCATCGGGATCCTCACCACCCGGATCCGCCCCACCGGCGGCCGCGCCGTGGTGGCCGGGGTCGACGTGGTGGCCGACCCGGTGGGGGCCCGACGGGTGCTCGGCGTGGTGCCCCAGCAGAACAACCTCGACCGGTCGCTCTCGGTCCGCCAGAACCTGCTGTTCCACGCCAGCTACCACGGGATCCCCCGGGCCCGCCGGAACCGGTTGGCCGACGCCCTGCTCGGGCAGTTCGGCCTGGCGGACCGGCCGGGGGGCAGGCCCGACGACTTCTCCGGTGGCCAGATCCAGCGCATGATGATCGCCCGGGCCCTCATGCATGCGCCGTCGGTCCTCTTCCTCGACGAGCCGTCCACCGGGCTCGACCCGGCGGCCCGGCTGTTCCTGTGGGAGAAGGTCGCCGAGCTCAAGGCGGCCGGTACGACGGTCGTCATCACCACGCACGACATGGACGAGGCCGCCGAGCTGAGCGACCGGGTGGCGATCATCGATCACGGTGTGCTCCTGGCCCTCGACACGCCGGCCCACCTCGTCCGGGGGATGCGCAGCGACCGCACGCTCGACTGCACGATCGAGCCGGGCCCGACCGGCGACGCGGCGTCGCTCGGGCTGGACCTGGGCGGCCTCGTCGGGGTCCGCATGGTCGACCAGCTCGAGGAGCCGGCCGGGAGTGCCTGGCGGTTCCGCATCGAGGTCGAGGGTGAGGCCGCCCCCTTCGTGGCCCCGGTTGCGCAGCTGGTCCACGATGCCGGTGCCCGGCTGACCGACGTGCGGCTGGGCGAGCCCAACCTCGAGGACGTCTTCATCCACCTGACCGGGAGGGCACTCCGTTGAGCACCGACCCCACCGTCGAGGCCGAAGTGGCGTCACCGGAGGCCCCGCTCCCGAGCTGGGGCCCGTGGCGCACCGGTCTGGCCATCCTGCGGCGCGACCTCTTCGTCACCGGGCGCGAGTTCCCCATCTTCCTGGCCCAGGTGATCCTCCAGCCCCTGTTCCTCCTCTTCGTGTTCGGCAAGGTCCTCACCGAGCTCGGCTACGCCCAGGCCGACTACCAGCAGGTGCTCTTCCCGGGGCTGGTGGCCCTGGCTGCCGTCCTGACCGGGCTGCAGAGCACGGCGCTGCCCCTGGTGATCGAGTTCTCCTACTCCAACGAGATCGAGGACCGGCTGCTGGCGCCGCTCCCGGTGGGCGCGGTCGCCGTGGAGAAGGTCGTCTTCGCCGCCATGCGCGGGTTCGTGGCCGGCGCAGTCATGTTCCCCATCGGCATCTGGATCCTCGGGTCGGTCCCGTGGCGGGCGTCCACCGGTGTCGCCGTGGTGGTCATGATGGTGCTCGGGTCACTGCTCGGGGCGGCCATGGGGCTGATCCTCGGCACGTACGTGCCACCGAACCGGATCAACGTGACGTTCGCCCTCGTGCTGACTCCGCTCATCTTCACCGGGTCGAGCCAGTACCCGTGGCCGTCACTCGGTCACATCCGGTGGTTCCAGGTGGTGTCCGCCCTCAATCCCATGACCTACGTGAGCGAGGGCCTGCGCGGGCTCATGGCCCCCCAGGTGCCCCACATCTCCACCGGGATCTGCTTCGTCGTCGCCGTCGGCTATCTGCTCGTCCTGATGGTGGTGGGCATGTACGGCTTCAACCGCCGCGCCCTGAGCTGAGCGTCCGGTCAACCGTTACGCTCCCGACGTGGACGAACGACGGATGTGGGGGGCGTTGGCGGACAGGGACCTCGACCGCGTGGTGGTGGTGTCCCCCCACTTCGACGACGCCGCCCTCGGGGCGGCCCATCTCCTCGCCTCGCATCCGGGGGGCACCGTGGTCACGGTGCTGGGCGGTCGTCCCCCCTCCTACCCCGACCCGGTGTCGGCATGGGACGCCGCCGGCGGCTTCACGGCGGGCGACGACGTGGTGGCCGTCCGGCGCGAGGAGGACCGGGCCGCCATGGACGTACTGGCGGCCCGACCGGTGTGGCTGGAGTTCGCCGACCACCAGTACCTGACCCCCGACGCCCGCCCCGACCCCGCCGAGGTGGCGCCGGAGCTGGTGCGGGCGCTGGCCGACGCCCGTCCCACGGCGGTGTTCCTGCCGATGGGGCTGGCCAACCCGGACCACGTCCTCACCCACGACGCCGGCCTGCGGGCCCGGGACGCCCTGGCCGCCGACGGCACCCGTCCGCTCTGGTTCTGCTACGAGGACGCCGGGTACGCCCACCTGCCCGGGCTCCTCGCCTGGCGGGTGACCAGGCTCTTCCGCGGTGGACTGTGGCCCACGCCCGCCATCGTCCCCGTGACCCCCGACGCGCCGACCAAACGGGCCGCCATCGGGTGCTACCGGAGCCAGCTCGAGCCGCTGCGGCGCGACCACCTGCTGGAGGAGCGCCTGCAGGCGAACGTCCCCGAGCAGTACTGGCGCCTCGACCCGCCTCCCGCCGGGTGGGAAGGTCTATCCTCGGCCGATGACCTCACCGGCGGCTGACGGCCCGACCCCGCAACCGGCCCGATGACCACGGCGCTGGTCACCGGGGCCTCGTCCGGCATCGGGGCGGCCACCGCCCGCCTCCTGGCCACGACCGGGACCACGGTCGCCCTGGTGGCCCGCCGGGCCGAGCGCCTGGAGGAGGTCACCGCCGACTGCCGGACCACCGCCCCCGGGTCGCGCTGGTGGTCGGCCGACCTCGCCGACCCGGCCGCCGCGGGCGAGCTGGCCCTGGCCGTCTGGGACGAGCTCGGACCGATCGACGTGGTCGTCAACAACGCCGGCATCCCCCTGCGGCGGCCAGCGGACCGGTTGACCCTTGTCGAGGTGGAGCGGGCGATGACGGTCAACTTCCTGTCACCGGTGGCCATCACCCTGGCCCTCCTCCCCCGCCTGCTCGAGCGCGGATCGGGCACCATCGTCAACGTGACCAGCCTCGGTGGACGGATCCCGATCCTCCACGAAGCGGCCTACTGCGCCTCCAAGTTCGCCCTCACCGGCTGGAGCGAGGCCCTCGCCACCGACCTGGCGGGGACAGGGGTAAGCGTGCGCCTGGTCCTGCCCGGTCCCGTCGACACCGAGATCTGGGACCAGCCCGGCAACGACCCGGCGGACTACGCGGGGCCGCTCGTGCCGGCCGAGGAGGTGGCGGCCGGCATCGTCGGGTGCATCGCCAGCCCCCGGTTCGACCACTACGTCCCCGACCTGAGCGCCGTGGTCGAGATGAAGGCGCAGGACTTCGACGGGTTCGTGGCCGCCGTGCGGGCCATGGCCGACCCGGCCCCCGGGGGTGGCCAGGGCTGAGGCCCCCGGGTCGACCACGGCGACCAGGGCCACCGCTACCCCGGGTCGACCGACCCCGGTCCGAGTGCCTCGAACCGGCGGTAGCGGCGGTCGGCGGCGGCCACCCATGCCGGATCCGGCTCGATGCGCCGACCCGTGCGGGCCCAGGCGCCCGAGGCCTGGAAGTCCGACTCGATCCCGGACGCCATCCGGGCCAGGAACGCCGCGCCGAGCGCCGCCCCCTCGGGTACCGCCACCGTGTCGACCGGGAGCGCGGTGGCGTCGGCCACCGCCTGCATCCATGCCGTCGAGCGCGATCCCCCGCCCGTGGCCACGATCCGACCGGCCTGCACCCCGGACAGCTCCACCAGTTTGCGGATGACGAAGCCGGACGCCTCGTGGGAGGCGCGCACGACGTCCTCCGGACCCTGGGCGATGTCCAGCCCGTGCAGGCTGGCCTGGAGCCGGGGGTCGTGGAACGGCGTGCGCTCCCCCCGCAGGTAGGGCAGCCAGACCGGGACCCGTGCGGGGTCGCCGGGGCGGCCGTCGGCGTCGGTCCCGGTCCCCCGTCCCCGGCGGTCGGTGGGCGCCACCCCACCGGTCAGCGCCCGCACCCAGTCCACGAAGAGGGCGCCGGCGTTGCTCGGGCCGCCGATGAGGAACCGGTCCGGCACCGTGCTCGGGAACGAGGTGAGCCCCGGCACCTCGAACCACGTTTCCGCCACCGCCCAGACGATGAGGGTGGCGCCGAAGATGACGAGGACGTCGCCCGGATGGACCGCCCCCGACACGATCTGCTCGCAGAAGGCGTCGATCGAGCCACCGCCCACCACGGTCGGTGCGCCCGGGAGGGTGCCCGCCGGCTGGCCCATCGGCACCACCGTCGACAGCTGGCCCTCGGACACCCCGAGCTCGGCGAGGACGTCACGGTCCCAGCGCCCCCTTCGGAGCAGGCTGCCGAAGGACATCGCGGTGGCCGAGTCGACCCCCGGCACGCCGCACAGCGCGTGGGTGGCCACGGCCTGGCACGGCCAATAACCGGCCGCCCCGGGCAGCTCGCGCACCGCCCACTCGAGCATGCGCCGGCCCTCCTCGCGCTCGCCACCGCGGTCCCCGGGTCGGGCCACCGGACCGTCGGGGCCGTCGTCCCGGGCGCGCACGTCCCCGTACAGGAGCCCGGGGAGCCGGGGGATCCCCCGCCGGTCGACCGCCGTGATCGAGGGGACCATCGACGTGACCACCACCCCGGCGGCCGGCCCGTCGAGCGCCGTGGCCACCCGGGCCAGCGCCCGGCGGGGCCCGTGCCTCCAGGCCCGCAGCGCGTCGTGCTCCAGTACCTCCGGTGCCGGGGTGATCACCCGGTGCGGCACCCGGGCACGGGCCACCACCCGCCCCCCGGCGTCGACCGCCACCGCCTTGACCGAGGTGGTGCCCACGTCGATCCCGATGGTGCAGCGGTCCCCCCGTGCGGGGGCCGCAGTCTCCTGTGCCTGTCCGTCTGGGTGCGATGGGATGGGTCGGCCTCCTCGGGTGGGTGGTACTGTCCCGGTCGGTCAGAACGCTACCCAGGGGAGAGGGCGAACGTATGCCGGAGGCACGACCCAAGGCACTGGTGACCGCGGCGGTGCGGGGCCCCGGCCTCGAACTGCTCGGCGAGTTGGCCGACCTCACCCTCGACTCGTGGCTCGACCAGCCGACGCTGCGCATCTACGACGCCGACCAGCTGGCGGCCCGTATGGAGGCCGAAGGGGCCACCATCGCCGTGGTGGAGAGCGACCGCTGTGCCGGCCCGCTCTTCGAGCTGCCGCTGGTGGCGGTGTGCAGCTGCCGGGGCGACCCCAACAACGTCGACGTGGCCGCCGCCACCGAGGCGGGGGTGCCCGTGCTGCGGGCACCGGGGCGCAACGCCGACGCCGTGGCCGAGCTGACGGTCGCGCTCCTGTTCGGCGCCACCCGCCAGATCGTCGACGCCGACGCCGACGTGCGCAAGGGCGACATCTACAAGGACGGCACCATCCCCTACCAGCGCTTCCGGGCCTGGGAGCTGGCCGGTCGCACGGTCGGCCTGGTCGGCCTGGGCGCCGTGGCCCGAGCCCTGCGGTGGCGGCTGCGGGGGCTCGGGATGGAGGTGATCGCCTACGACCCGTACGCCGACGAGCCCACGGTCGGGCTCGACGAGCTGCTCGAGCGCTCGGACGTGGTCTCGCTGCACGCCCCGGTGACCCCCGAGACCACGGGCATGATCGGGACCGAGCAGTTCGCCGCCATGCGGCCGGGCGTGGTCTTCCTCAACTCCGCCCGGGCCGCGTTGCACGACACCGACGCGCTGGTGGCCGCCCTCACCTCGGGCCAGGTGGCCGCCGCCGGACTGGACCACTTCGAAGGGGAGTTCCTGGCCCCGGAACATCCGCTGTGCCATCTCCCGTCGGTGGTGCTGACCCCCCACATCGGTGGCGCCACCTACGACACCGAGGCGAACCACACCCGGATCATCGCCGAGGACCTGTGCCGGCTGCTGGCCGGCGCACGGCCGCTCCACATCGTCAATCCCGACGTGCTGGCCCGTCCATGACGCCGGTCCGGGGATGACAGCGGGCGGCACCGGTTCGGGCGGCACCGGTTCGGGCCACGACGACGGCGCCTACCCGGCGCGCGGACCGGCCCTGCGGCTGCTGCCCCGCATCGAGCCCGAGAACGAGTTCTTCTGGACCGGCGGCGCCGACGGACGGCTCCGCTTCCTCCGGTGCCGGGCGTGCCGCACCTACGTCCATCCGCCGTCACCGCGCTGCCCCGAGTGCCTGTCGTCCGAACTGGCCCCCGAGGAGGTGAGCGGGCGGGCGACCGTCGTCGCCCACACGGTCAACGTCCAGGAGTGGATCCCGGGCAGCGGGCCGTACCTGGTCGGACTGGTGGCCATCGAGGAGGACGAGCGGGTGCGCCTCATGACGAACCTGGTGGACGTGGCCGTCGGGGACGTGCGCACCGGCATGGCCGTCGAGGTCGTGTTCGACCACCACGACGACGTCTACCTCCCGCTCTTCCGGCCGGCGACCGGGGACCGGCCATGAGCGCCGGGTCCGGGGAGCCGCTCGAACGGCAGGCCGTCATCTCGGGGATCGGCCAGTCGGCCGTGGGCCGTCGGCTCGGGCGCACCGGCCTCGACCTGACCCTGGACGCCTGCCTGGCGGCGGTGGCCGACGCCGGACTCACCCGCGACGACATCGACGGCCTGGCCACCTATCCGGGCATGGGGGTGGGGACCCCCGGGTTCGCCGGCCCGACCACGCCGGAGGTCCAGGACGCCCTCCGCCTGCGCCTGAACTGGCACGACGGCGGTGGCGAGGGCCCCGGGCAGATGCGGGCCCTCATCGCCGCCTGCCTGGCCGTGGGCGCCGGACTGGCCCGCCACGTGCTGGTCTACCGGACGGTGACCGAGTCGACCGCCCAGGGCACCGGCGGCCGCCAGGGGATCGGCGGCGCGGGCGGAGGGGACGGCGGCGTGCCGCGGTTCTCCGGGTTCCTGCAGTGGTCGCTCCCGTTCGGGGCGGTGTCCGCCGTCAACTGGATCGCCCTCGTCGCCCAGCGGCGGATGCACGAGTTCGGACTGACCCGTGAGCAGTTGGCCCAGATCGCCCTCAACGCCCGGCGCAACGCCGCCGACAATCCGTCGGCCATCTACCGGGACCCCATGAGCCTGGCCGACTACCTCGACGCCCGGATGATCTCGACGCCGCTGTGCCTCTACGACTGCGACGCCCCGAGCGACGGGTCCACCGCACTGGTGGTGTCCCACCGCGACCACGCCCCGGACACACCCCATCCGGTGTGCCAGGTCAACGCGGTCGGCACCGCGCTGCGCGGGCGACCGAGCTGGGACCAGTTCGACGACATGACGACCATGGCGGCCCGTGACGCGGCGGCCTCGATGTGGGAGCGGACCGACCTGCGGCCCGCGGACGTCGACATCGCCCAGCTCTACGACGGGTTCTCGATCCTGGCCATGGTGTGGCTGGAGGCGCTGGGGTTCTGTGGACGGGGCGAGAGCGGGCCGTTCGTCGAGGACGGCGTGACCATCAGCCGGACGGGCNNCGGGGCGGTCCACCCGAGGTGGCCGCCGTCAGCAACGGCGGTGGGCCGATCGCCGGCTCGCTCCTGCTCACCCGCGGCCTCGCCTGAGGGATCCTCCCGCGACCCCGCCCGACGGATCCGCCCCTCCGGCGGGCGGCCCCGTCACACCAGGTGCTGGGCGGCGCGGGCGGCCAGGGTGGCCAGGGTGAGCGTGGGGCCGTAGCCGGTGGAGGTCACGAAGACAGAGGAGTCGGCCACCACGACATTGTCGTAGGCGTGGAGCCGGCCGTACGGGTCGGTCACCGACGTCGCCGGGTCGGTCCCCATCCGCACCGTCCCCATGTTGTGACGGCTCTCGGGCACCGAGTCCGGGGTGAAGCCGGCGTTGCCCCGCCCGGGCGACGAGGTCACCGCCGTCCACTGCGCCCCCATCTCCTTCAGGATGTCCGCCAGCCGGGGGCCGAAGTGCTCGTGGGCGACCAGCTCGTGACGGCCGGGACGGTAGGTGACCCGGGCCACGGGGAACCCCCGGGCGTCGCGCACGGACGGGTCGAGGTCGACCCGGTTGCCGGCGTAGGGAAGGTCCTCGCCCTGCATGGTGAAGGCCCACAGGCGCTGACGGATGGGCGAGTCGGCCATCAGGCGGTTGTGGGACGGTCCGGGCGGGTAGTGCTTGGCCTCCATGATGGGCATGGCCGCGCCGGCGTGCTCGACCAGGCCGCCGCGGATCCAGGGCAGGCCGGCCTCCCGGGCGGCGGCCCGGGACAGGTCGTCGCCGACGATCATGTCGTCGTGGACGTGGGTCACCGACCGGCCCCGCTCCGCGTAGGTCCGGAACGGCATACCGCCGGCCACGATGGTCTGGAAGTGGACCATGAGGTACCGGCCGAGTGCCGGGTGCTCCACGCCCGACAGCAGCAGGAGGCGGGGGGTCTCGATGGCGCCGGCCGCCACGATCACGTGACGGGCCGCCAGGAAGCGGGTGCTCCCGTCGGCCTCCACCAGGTCGACGCCGGTCGCCCGCCGGCCCTCGAAGCGGATCCTGGACACGAAGGTCTCGGCCAGCAGCTCCGCCCGGCCGGTCGCCATGGTCCGGGTGAGCAGGGCCACCGGGTCGCCCTTGGCGTGGATCGGGCAGCCGAAGAAGGCGCAGAAGCCGCAGTTGTTGCAGGCGGGCCGGCCGGCGTAGGGGACGCTGTTGGCCGCGGTCGGGGCCGGATAGGGGTGGTAGCCGAGGCGTTCGGCGGCGGCCGTCGACCGGACGGCACCGAACATGGGCGCACCGGGGGGCATGGGGAAGGGACCGGACCGGGGGCCGGCGAACGGGTTGGCCCCGTCCAGCCCGGCCACCCCGATGGCCCGTTCCACTTCGGCGTAGAACGGCTCGAGCTCGTCGTAGGTGATCGGCCAGTCGGCCACGTCGGCGCCGGGCTGGGGGCCGAGGTCCGACAGGAGCCGGAAGTCGGCGGGCAGGAAGCGGGGCACCTTGCCGTCGGCGTGGGTGCCCCCTCCCCCGACCGTCGACGGCACCGAGTTGACCTCGCCCACGTGGACCCGGTCCCCGTCCTCCTCGCCGGTCCGGAAGGTCCGGGGCTCGACCAACGGGTCCGGGCCGAGGAAGTGCCGGCTGTGGAACTTGATCTCGTCGTTCGAGTAGTCGGCCGAGGGCCGGGTCAGGTCGTCGGGGTCGAGCAGGTGGTTGCGGCCCTTCTCGACGATGGCCACCGTCCAGCCGGCCTCGGTGAGCTCCAGGGCCGCGGCCGAACCGCCCGGACCGGAGCCGATGATCACCGCGTCGAGGGTCACGGCGTGCTCACCTCGGCGTCCGTCCAGCCCCGGGGTTGGACGCCGCCGGCGAAGTCGATGGCGGCCCAGGCCGCGCCGTCCCGGTTCCCCCCGTACTCGGGGGCCCCGTAGAGCCCCTCGCAGCAGTGGTGGAACAGGAGTTCGCCGAACCCGTCGACGGCGGCCAGCCGGGCGTCCTGCTCCTCGGGCCCGACCGCGCCGAAGTCCGCGCCCAGCGCGTCCAGCGCCGCCCGGTAGCGCTCCTGCAGCCCGACGACCGGGCCGTTGAACTCGCGCTCGGGCCGGCCCTGCGATCCCTCGATCCGGGTGCGCCACGCCAGCTCGTCGAGGGGTGACAGTGGATGGAACCCGGCGGAGGCCGGCTCCCCGCCGAACCGGCCCGACGTGGGCCCGCGGGCCCAGATCCGGGGCGGGTCGACGGTGAAGGCACCGAGCAGGCCGTCGATGTAGTCGGGGACCCCGGCAGCCACCGCGCCGGGCCCGTCCGCAGTGGCCGGCACGGTGCGGTCGCAGGCGGCCGTCAACACGGCGAACTCGGCCTCGGTCAACCAGGTCGGCATCGGCCCGACCCTACTCAGGCCGTCGCCGGCCGGCCCGCACCGACACGCTCAGGACGGCGTGAAGGCGACGGGCAGGGCGATCGGCGAGCGGAACGCCATGCCCTTGATGTGCAGGTCCTGGTCCGGCGCGGGGTCGAGCGCCAGGTCGGGCATCCGGTCCAACAGGGCGTTGACGGCCACCCGGGTCTCCATGCGGGCCAGGTGCATGCCCAGGCACACGTGGACCCCGAAGCCGAATCCCAGGCTCTGACGCGACTCCCGGAAGATGTCGAACTGGTCGGGGTGCTCGTACTTGCGCTCGTCCCGGTTGGCCGACCCCAGCAGCAGGCCCACGTCCGCTCCCGCGGTGACGGGCACGCCGGCCAGTTCGGTGTCGGCCATGGCCCGGCGCAGGATCACCGTCACCGGTGGCTCCCACCGGATCGTCTCCTCGAACGCGTCGGGCAGCAGCGAACGGTCCTCACGCACGGCCCGCAGCTGGTCGGGGTTGGTGAGCAGCCCGTAGAGGAGGTTGCCCGAGGCCCGGTAGGTGGTCTCGACCCCGGCCGGCAGCAGCAGACGGAGGAACGAGAAGATCTCCTCGTCGTCGAGTCGCCGGCCGTCGACCTCGACGGTCAGCAGGTCGCTGATCAGGTCGTCGGCCGGCCGGGCCCGGCGCTCCGCCACCACCTGCGCGAAGTAGTCGCGCAGCGACTCCGAGGCCGCGAGGCCGCGGTCGATGTCGGCCACCAGCCCGATCAGCTCGACGGACCAGCGCTGGAATTGCGGGAAGTCCTCCTCGGGCAGACCGAGCAGGCGCGCGATCACCCGCACCGGGAATTCGAAGGTCAGCTGGCGCACCAGGTCCGCCCGGCCGTCGGCGGCGAAGCGGTCCA
>PMFY01000121.1 GCA_003157945.1 Acidimicrobiaceae bacterium
ATCGGGTCCGAGCCGAACAGGGCCTTGTACCAAGGAACACTCCGTTCGAGGCTCGTCACCGTTAGCGCCACGTGAGTAATCGCAGGGAACTCAGGCATGTCTTGTCCGCACCTCGGGCCAGGAGCGAATGCCACTTCTATGGCTGGCCGCTTCCTGGGAACGGAAACTACCTGACGGGACCGGTCCGCCGCGCTCACGGAGACCCCGGCTCCGGTGACCAGGGGCGCCCCGGACCGGACCGCAGCCACGGGGGCAGCTCCAACGCTGCCCTGCGGCAGATGCCAAGGCAAGACGGTCCAGCGCACCATCCCTCTCACGATCGCCTGCGCAATCTGTCGCGTCCGGGCCTCGACGACGGTGGCGGAGTCGTCCACACGCTCGGACGGGCCGTGGTGAGGCGGGCGGCGTGCGCGGGCGCTCTTCCGGCAGAGACGTCGCACCCCGCACGATTCCGATGGGTCCCCATGACCGGTTCGGACCCACGGGGTCGCGGATCTACCGCGTCCTCCGGCGGTCAGGTCGTCTCGGCGTCGACGCGCCGCACGTCGACGGCGACGTCGAGGGCGTGCGAGGCACCCCCGCCGAACACGATGCCCTTGAGCGGCGACACGTCGGCGTAGTCCCGGCCCCACGCCGTGGTCACGTACGTCGACCCGACGACCTTGTCGTTGGTGGGGTCGAGGTCGAGCCAGCCCCACCCGGGCACGAACACGGACAGCCAGGCGTGCGAAGCGTCGGCGCCGACCAGGCGCTCCTGGCCGGGCGGCGGCGCCGTCTCGAGGTATCCGCTCACGTACCGTGCGGCCAGGCCCATCGACCGCACGCAGCCGACGGCCAGATGGGCGAAGTCCTGGCACACCCCGCGCCGGTGCCGGAGCACCTCGTCGAGCGGGGTGGTGACGGTGGTGAAGCCCGGGTCGTAGACGAAGTCGGCGTGGATCCGCTCGGTCAGTGCGGTGACCGCGTCGACCAGCGGGGCGCCCTCGGCGAAGGAGGGCTCGGCGTAGTCCCGGACCACCTTGGCCGTCGACACCAGGGGCGACTCGAAGCAGAACTCGCGGGCGTCGAGCATCTCCGGGCTCAGGTCGTTGGTCAGCAGGTCGAGCGCCTCGCTCCACCCCGGCCCGACGGCGGTCGGCGGGTCGCCGTCGGCCACGTCGACCAGGCTCGTGGCCGTGACCGTCATCTCGAGGAAGGGGCCGTCGACCACGAACGACGCCACCGGGTTGCCGTAGAAGTCCGCCCGCTCGCTCCAGGAGGTGGGCACCGGGTCGACCACGAGGTCGCTCGACACGCAGGCCTGCCGGTCGGTGTCGCGCGGGCGGAGGTGGGCCTCGTTGCGGCACCGGCTGACCGGCGCGTCGTAGCGGTAGCCCGTGCGGTGTTCGATCCGGTACCTCATGTCGCACCGTTCCAGGTCTCGGACTGACCACCGGCCAGCACGGAGAGCCTCTCATGGGCGAAGTAGGTCCGCTGCAACGAGTCGAGGAGGTCGCCGAGGAGCCCGTCGGCGGTGGCGAACACGGTGTCCAGCTCGACGCGACGCCCGGTGGCGTCGACGGCGGCCAGGCGGTCCGGGTCGGTCAGTCGGAGCCGCGTCGTGGCTTCGAGCGCCAGCCGCTCCTCGTTGCCCAGGCGCTGGGCGGAGGAGCGCTTGGGCAGCTCGGCCAGGTGGGCCACCAGCCGGTCGAGCTGGAACAGCACGCTGCGGGGGTTGGCGACGTCGTAGACGAGCAGGTCGAGGGCGCCGGAGACGTGCAGGATGGAACCCGACCGACGGCGGAAGATGAGGAGGCTCTCGGAGGTCTTGAGCAGCGACTCGACCAGCAGGTCCTCCACGACGCCGGCCCGCTTCTCCACCAGCACCGACCGGAGGAGCCGGACCAGGGACCGGGCCCGCTCCAGGCGTCGGCCACCGTCGAGGAACAGCCAGGCCGGGTCGCGCTCCATGTTCTCGGCGCACACGCCGGACAGGGCGAGCAGGGACCGCTGCAGCCGCAGGAGGCTCGGCTGCGCCCCGACGAACTGGGTCGGCGGCCGTCGGCGGAACAGGCCGAGCTCCTCCTCCATGTCGCCGACGAGCTGCCACGTGTCCGCCGACAACTGCTCGCGGACCGAGTAGGCCGCCTCGACGAGCACGCCGAGCGTCGACACCAGGCTGCCCTGGACCCGCTCGTCGAACAGGAGCGCCAGGGCGGTGCGGTCGTTGGGGAGGACCCCCTCGGCGAGGGTGCCGGCGTCGGGTCCTCCTCCACCCGGTACGGGCGGGTCGTCGTCGTCGGTCGCCGGGGCGAACCCGGAGGCCGAGCCGAGGGCCGACAGGAGCACCTGCAGGGACTGGGCGCCGCCGTCGTCGCCCGAGCCGAGGGGCTGGTCGAGCCGGGCCAGGACGGTCCGGATCAGGCGCACGACGAGTTCGGCGTGCTCGGCGCTCCGTCCCACGGTGAAGAGGCGGGCCGCCACCCGACCGGGCAGGGCGGCCGGCGGCTCGGGGACGATGACCGGCCCCGGGACGGCGCGCCGGGACGGCAGCCACGGACTCTGCTGCAGCGCCGGTTCGGTCGAGGCCACCCAGGTGTCCTTGCTCGTGCCGTCGCCCCGGCTGGAGATGACCAGCGAGTCGGTGGCGGCGCCGACCCGGGTGAGGCCGCCGGGAAGCAGCCGGAAGTCCCGGGCCCCGCCACCGCCCGCCGGTCCGTCGGCCACCGCGAAGGTCCGCAGCACCGCCGGGCGCGGCACCAGCGAGCCGTCGTCGTCGACGGTCGGCACCGTGGAGGGGGCGAGGATCTCCTGGCCCACCCAGTCGCCCGGCCGAGCCCGCACCCGGGCCCGCAGCTCGTCGCGTTCGGCCGCCGACAGCAGCTCGGGGCGGACCGGTCGCCGACCGCCTGTGGGTTGCACGGGCAGCAGCAGCAGGTCGTCGAACCGGGCCAGGACGTGGCTGAGGCCTCCGGGGCGTCCGCACCACCAGCTCTCGGGACCGCGCAGGGCGAGGTCCTCGCCGAGCAGGGCGGGGGCGACGTCGGCCAGCAGCCCGGCGAGCGCCGGGCTCTCGAGGATCCCCGCGCCGAGCGGATTGAGTACCGCCACCCGCCCCCGGCGGACCACCTCGAGCAGGCCGGGCACCCCGAGCAGCGAGTCGGCGCGCAGCTCGACGGGATCGCACCACCGGTCGTCCACCCGGCGGATCACCGCGTCGACGGGGTCGAGCCCGGACAGCGACCGCAGCCACACCCGGTTGTTCTGGACGACCAGGTCCCGTCCCTCGACCAGCGGGTAGCCGAGGTACGAGGCCAGGTAGGCGTGCTCGAAGTACGTCTCGGACAGCGGGCCGGGGGTCAGGATGACGACCCGCGGCTCGTCCACGTCGTCCGGCACCGCCCGGGCGATGCCGGCCCGGATGGCCCGGAAGAACCCGGCCTGACGCTCCACGCCCGACGACCGGTGCAGCGTGGGGAGCACGCGCGACAGGGCCGACCGGTTGACCAGCGAGTAGCCCAGCCCGGACGGCGCCTGGGACCGGTCGGCCACCGCCCGGAATCCGCCGCCGGCCTCGCGGACCACGTCGACGGCGGTCAGGAACAGCCGGTTGGCCCCCGGCTGGGCGATGCCGGCGCAGGGGCGGAGGAACGCCGGGTGGCCGAGGACGACCTCGGCCGGCACGAGCCCCCGGGCCAGCAGGGTGCGCTCGCCGTAGAGGTCGGCGTTGACGAGGTCGAGGACGGCCGAGCGCTGGGCCACGGCCCGTTCGAGTCCGGCCCATTCGGACGGGTCGAGGACGAGCGGCACCGGGTCGAGCGTCCACGGTCGGCGGAGGCTGTGGCCGTCCACGGCCACGTTGTAGGTGGCGCCCTCGTTGCGCAGCAGCCGGGCGAGCTCCTCCCGGCGGGCCAGCAGCCCGTCGCGCCCGTAGCCGTCGACCGCCGCCGCGACCTGTTTCCAGCGAGTCCGGACCGCGCCCCGGGCGTCGAGGAATTCGTCCGTCCGTCCGGGGGGCGCGTGGTACCCGGCCACCGGCCCCGGCGGCGCCGTGTCGTCCGGGGACCCCAGGGGGCCCACCGGTGCCGCGGTGGTCACCGGGTGGCGGCCGTCGGCTCCCAGCCGACGAAGCTGGGTCGGAAGTAGGTGTCGTCGACCCGCTCGTGGATCTCGACCAGCGCCAGCTGCACGTCCTCCAGGAATTCGCTGAGTCCGCCCACGGTCAGTCGGGCCACGGGAGCTGCTGCCACCACCATCGACGCATTCTGACAGGCCTCCTGGGCCCGTTCGGAGTGGGGCAGGACCTTCAACTGGGCGCGGGCCTCGGTCAGGCAGGCGCCCACGGCCCGGGGGAAGCGGTCGTCCTGGAGCAGGAACCGGAGGGTCGACCCGCCCTGGGGCCGGGCCGGCATCGCCCGTCGGAAGGGCTGGTAGGCAGCCAGTGAGCGCAGCACCGCCATCCAGTGGACCACGTCGTAGGGGTCGTCGGCCCCGGGCGCGTGGAGCGAGTCCGAACGCACGTCGAGCACGCGGGTGGTGAGGTCGGCCCGTTCGATGTTCTGCCCGAGGACCAGGAACGACATGGCNNCGTCCCGGCTCATGGTGCCGAGGAGGATGCCGTGGATGCACTGGCAGCCGGCGATGACACGCCGCAGCCACCGCACCCGGCCCTCGCGGGTGTGGGCCTCCTCCAGGAGGTCGTTGCTGGACAGCCACAGGTTGTTGCACGCCTCCCACGCCTCGCGGGGCACGACCGGTCGCGCCGTGCGCAGGTTCTCCCGGGCCGCCGTCAGGGACGCCAGGATCGACGACTCGTTGCCCTCACCGTGGAGGAGGAATTCGATGACGTCCTCCTCGGCGGCCCGGACGTCGTCGGGGCCGGCGGCCCCCTGGTACCGCTCGGCGAACTCGGAGTCGACCCCGGCGATGGCCAGGAGGGGCTCCCACCCGACGTCCTCGCCCACGGGCAGGTCGACGTGGGCGTCGGTGTGGACCTGCACGATCCGTGCGGTCCCCTCGGCGCGTTCCAGGTGGCGGCCCGCCCAGTAGACGGCCTCGGCCA
>PMFY01000357.1 GCA_003157945.1 Acidimicrobiaceae bacterium
AGGAGGTCGAGATCGTCGAAGCCGTCTGGTCCCTCGCTCGCCCGGTTGCGGCCGGCGACCTGGTCGCCGTGTCCGGCGACGAGATCGTCGGACATGGGCTGGCATCGCCCGGAAGGCTCGACGGAAGCACCGTGCCCGGCCTCGCCCCGCTGGCGGTCCGGCCGGACCGTCAGGGAGAGGGCATCGGCACCGCCCTCATGACCGACCTCCTCCGCCGGCTGGACCGACAGGGGTGTCCACTGGTCGTGGTCCTCGGCGATCCCCGCTTCCACGGACGGTTCGGATTCCAGCCGTCGGGACCGCTCGGTATCCACTACCCCCCGATCGGAGCAGACAGCCCCCAGTTCCAAGTCCTCCAACTCGGTGACCACCGGGAGACGTCCACCGGCAACTACGTCTTCAGCTGGGAAGCACCGGTGAAGTGACGATCCGGCCGTACACCGATCGCCGTATGTGCCCTCAGCTCGGCCACCACTGAGGACTGGTGGCCACATCGGTCACCGGGGCACCCGCGGGAGGCCGGACATCTTCGCGATGGCCGTCCGCCTGCTCCTCCCAGCCCGACGCCGGCGATCGACCAGGGTTACAGTTCGACTGACGGGGTGGGTGACCCATCAGGACGGGGCGAAGGCGGTGACCATGGGTGAGGGCCAGACGGCGGCCGTGCAGGAGCTCTGGCGCTTTCCGGTGAAGTCCATGCAGGGCGAGCGCGTCGACGCATCGGAGGTCACCTCGGCGGGGCTCGTCGGCGACAGGGGCTACGCCGTGGTCGACGCCGACACGGGCAGGGTCGGGAGCGCCAAGCACCCTCGGCTGTGGGGCGGCCTCCTGCAGTGCACGGCCCGCTACGACACCCCTCCGGTCGCCGGTGGGACCTTGCCGACGATCACCATCCGACTGCCGGACGGCGGGGTGACGGGCAGCGGCGATCCGGAGGTCGATCGGCGGCTCTCGGATCTGCTCGGGCACCCGGTCCGGCTGACGACGGTGGCCCCCGATGGCAACGCCTACCGGGCGGTGTGGCCGGACATCGACGGTGTCATCCCTGACGACTACCTCCAGCAGGTGTCGGTCGACGAGCCGGAGCCCGAAGGGAGGCTCACCGAGCTCTCCCTCGCGCTGGCCTCGCCCCCGGGGACCTTCTTCGACGTCGCCGCGCTCCACGTCGTCAACGCCGGCACGCTCCGACACCTCACCGAGGCGCGCCCGTCCAGCCGCTTCGCGGTCCAACGGTACCGGCCGAACATCGTGGTCGAGTCGTCCGATCCGCCCTTCGCCGAGAACACGTGGTCGGGGGCCACGGTCCGGTTCGGGACCGCCCTGCAGACGACGGTCCTGCTGCCGACGATGCGTTGCATCATGACGACGCTCGCCCAGGGTGACCTGCCCCGCGACAACGAGATCCTGCGGGCGGTCAGCAGCCTCAACCGGCTGGAGATCCCCGGACTCGGGACCTGGTCGTGCGTGGGGGCCTACGCCGCCGTGGCCGAGCCCGGCACGGTGCGGGTCGGCGACGAGGTCGCCATCGACCGCCCGGCGGACGACGTGCCCGCGACCGACGGGTAGCAGCGCCAGCTGCCCCGACGGGGCCGACGGGGGCTGCAGGCTCACCCGATGGCGTAGACCCGTCCCGACTGGTCCCCGACGATCAGGACCCCGTTCCCGGTGATCGCCGGATACGAGTCGATGGGTCCAGTGGCCTGGACACGGAACAACTGGTGTCCGCTGGCACCCAGCCCGACGATGGCGCCGCTCTGCGTCCCGGCGTAGACGTCACCGTCGCGGTCGAACGCCTGGGCGCCCCACAGCCCACGCGTGCCCAGGCGGTGCTGCGCGACCTGGTGGCCGGTCGAGGCCTGCAGGACATGGAGCTCACCCCGGTTGTCCCCGAAGTAGAGGAGGTTGCCGGCCGTGACCGACGAGGAGGAGTACGACTCCGCTCCAAGCCGTTCGTGCCAGAGTCGGCGTCCCGACGGCGAGAAGTCGAAGACGGAGCCGGCGTTGGTGGTGACCAACACGTCACCCCGGGAATCGAGCGACGGTGATACCTCGATGGCGGCGTCGAGGGCATTNNTGGCGCCAGGCGACCGTGCCGTGCGCACCGTGGTCGGCCACCGCCACCACCGACCGGTCGACCGTGGTGACGACCAGGCCGTCGTGCCCGATGACCGGGGCGCCGAACGAGCGCCGGCCCAGGCTGATCGTCCAGGCGATCTCGGGAACGGGACCGCCGACCCGCACCGCCGACACGGTTCCGGACATCGACACCACGTACACCGTCGACCCCTTCCGGACCGGCGACAGCAGGTTGCCGCTGAACGTGTGGGACCAGACGCGCTCGCCGGACGGCGAGAGCTCGTAGAGGACGTGGTCGGGTCCGGGCCACAGGACCGACCCGGATGCCAGGATCAGCGGGCTGGTCGACAGATCGGTCTCACCACCGAACGGACCACCGCCGTCGAACGTCCATCGATCCGCCCCGGTCGTCGGGTCCAGTGCATGGAGGATCCCGGCGTTCGACGCCAGGTAGATGGTGCCGTCGGTCCCGATCACCGGGCTCGGCGTGACGTTGCCCCCCAGATCCCGCTTCCAGAGGATCGTGCCCGTCCGGGGCCCGACGGCGGAGGAGGTCGACGTATGGGCGGCGTCGTGCAGCGCCATCGGCCACGGCGACACGGTGCCTGACGCGGCAGCGTCCCCGGCCACCCCCGGGATGGAGACACCCGCGCCCGACACGGCGACGAGCAGGACGGACGCGCACCTCCGGATGGTCCCCATGCTGCCCAGTCAGCCGGAACCCGGATCCGTTACACGGACCGAGGCGCATAGAGGTCGAGATCGGACGGGTCGATCGACGCCCACACCGCCATCCCCTCGGTCCATCGACCCCCGTCCGGGCGGTCCGGGGGCACGTCAGCCGACAGTCCCGGCGGGTACTCCAGTCCGAGGAGGACCCGGTCGCCGGTCGGCTGGACGCTCACGACCCGGGTCGACCAGCCGACGACCGGCCCGTCGGCCGGCCCGTCAGCCAACCCCTCGTCGGCCCCGTCGGAGGTCACCGACACCGCTCGAGCGGCGAGTACCGCCCACCGCTCGCCCTCCGGCACCCCCGTGCAGGGGAACGCCAGCCCGGCGCCCAGGTCGAACCGCGGACCGCGTACCCGTCCCCGCAGGTGGTTGACCCCCATCAGCCGTGCCACCCACGGTGACGCCGGCCGCCGGGCCACGTCGGCCGGCGTGCCCCGCTGGATGGCCCGACCCGCGTCCACGATGACGATGGTGTCGGACAGTGCCGCGGCGTCGAGCGGGTCGTGGGTGACGAGGACGCACGAGGCGCCCGACTCGGCGACGTGGTCACGGAGCAGTCGGCGCACCGTGGACCGTTGGGTCACGTCCAGCGCGGCCATGGGCTCGTCGAGGAGGAGGAGGCGGGGTCCGGTGGCCAGGGCCCGGGCCAACGCCACCCGCTGCGACTGTCCACCGGACAGGCTGCGCGGCCGCTGGTGGGCGACATCGGCCACGTCCAGTCGCTCCAGCCACTCACGGGACACGGCGGCCGCCTCGGACTTCGACGCCCCGCGCCGACGGGGTCCGAACGCCACGTTCGCCAGGGCGTCGAGGTGGGGGAACAGGAGGTGCTCCTGGAAGACCAGCCCACACGACCGCTGCTCGGGGGGAACCAGGATCCCCCGGGCCGGATCGTCGAGGACGAGGTCGTCGAGCACGATCCGTCCACCGGTCAGCGGGCGCACCCCGGCCAGGGCCCGGAGCAGCGTCGTCTTGCCGGCGCCGTTCGGACCGAGGACGGCCACCACCTCCCCGTCCGAGACGTCGAGGGCGACCTCCTCGTGGAAGCCGTCGAACCGCACCTCGACCTCGGCGGACAGGGTCACCGGCGGACCGCTCCCAGCCACCGTCCCCGCAGTGCGATCAGGACCGCCAACGAGATCACCAGGAGGAGGAACGAGAGCGCCACGGCCACCCGCTCGTCTCCCTCCAGCGCGAGGTAGACGGCGAGCGGGAGTGTCTGCGTGCGCCCCTCGATGTCTCCGGCGAACGTGATGGTGGCGCCGAACT
>PMFY01000289.1 GCA_003157945.1 Acidimicrobiaceae bacterium
CGGCACCGCATCCTCGGCGTGCTCCACGACGCCGAGGCGGATGCACAGGTGGTCTTCGTCGACACCCCGGGCCTCCACAAGCCCCGGACGGCGCTGGGCGAGCGGATGAACGAGTCGGCGACGTCATCGCTCGACGACGTCGACGCCGTCGTGGCCCTGGTGGAGGCCACCGGCGCGGTGGGGCCGGGCGACCGGATGGTGCTCGAGCACTCGGTCAAGCGGGTGCGGGCCATGGCCCGGACGGCGGCCCTGGCGGCCGAGCTCGGGACGGGCGAACCCGGGGCCCCCGGCCATCCCACGCTGTTCGTGGTGGTCAACAAGATCGACCGGGTGGGCGGCGACGGCGTCCTCGGCCATCTGACCGGGGTGTCCGGCGTCGTGGACGCCCTTGACGCCGGACTCGGCGGCGAGCCGGTGCCCGTCGAGTACTTCCCGCTGTCCGCATCGAAGGGCACGGGGGTCCGCGAGCTCGTCGACGCACTCGTCGACGTCCTGCCCGAGGGGCCCCGCTACTACCCCGAGGGCATGGTCACGGACGTGGCCGAGGCGTTCTGGGTGGCCGACCTCGTCCGCGAAGAACTGCTCCATCGGGTGTCCGACGAACTGCCGCACTCGATCGCCTGCCGGGTGACCGAGTGGGAGTGGCCCCGGGTGCGGTGCGAGATCCTGGTCGAGCGCGACAGCCAGAAGGGCATCGTGATCGGCAAGGGCGGCGAGACGCTCAAGGCGGTGGGCACCGCCGTGCGCGAGCAGATGGAGCCCGGTGCCTTCCTCGAGCTGTTCGTGCGCGTGGAGAAGCATTGGCAGCAGCGCGAGGACCAGCTCGACCGCCTCGGTCTCTGACCGTGGCCGCTCAGTTGATGCGGCGCTGCTGACCCTCCCAGTAGGGATCGCGCAGCTCCCGCTTCAGCACCTTCATGGCCCCCGACAACGGGAGGGGCTCGTCCCGGAACTCGATGCTCTTCGGCACCTTGTACCCGGCGATCCATTCCCGGGAGTGGGCGATCAGCGCGTCGGCCCCGACCTCGCTGCCCGGCACCAGCACGACGACGGCATGGACCTGCTCACCCCACGTGTCGTGCGGGATGCCGATGACCGCCACCTGCTGGACGGCGGGATGACTGGCCAGGGCGTTCTCCACCTCGATGGAGTAGACGTTCTCACCGCCCGTCACGATCATGTCCTTGACCCGGTCGACCAGGTGCAGATAGCCCTCGTCGTCCAGGAAGCCGGCGTCGCCCGTGTGGTACCACCCGTCCCGGAACGCCTCCGCCGTGGCCTCGGGTTGATGCCAGTACTCCACCATGAAATTGCCGCCCCGGGCACAGACCTCGCCCGCCGTGCCCCGGGGGACCGCCCGCCCGAACTCGTCCCGGATGGAGAGCTCGACGCCCGGCACGGGCCGCCCGGCGCTGCCCAGCAGATCGCCGCCCCGGCGGTGCTCCTCGGGCCCGAGCAGGGTGAGGATGGCGCAGCACTCCGTCATGCCGTAGCCCTGCCAGAGCCCCATTTCGGGGTAGATCTCGAGGATCCGGTCGAGCAGGTCACGAGGCATCGGTGAGGCGCCGTAGACGAGCTGGCGGAGGCTGGCCAGGCGCTCGGGCCGGAAGTCCGGATGGGCCATGGTCAGCCCGATCATGGTCGGCACCATGACCGTGTCGGTCGGTCGGTACGTCTCGATGGCGGCCATGGTGGCTCCCGGCTCGAACATCGGGAGGATGACGGTCTGGGCCCCGAACGCCGGACCGCCGATGATGCCGAACATCGACGCGGCGTGGAACATCGGGGTCTGGAGGAGATTGACGGTGGCGTCGTCGACGGGACGGACCATCATGATGTGGGTCAGGTTCAACATCTCGGCGCGCTGGTCGAGGAGCACCCCTTTGGGGAGGCCCGTGGTGCCGCCGGTGTACATCAGTACGACGGGGTCCGACTCCTCTCCCTCGTCGGGGAGGCCGGGGTCGGCGGCGGCGAGCAGCTCGTCGTAGGTGGCGGTGTGGGGCGCGTCACCGGAACCGATCAGCACGACGTGCTCGAGGCCGGCCTCCTCCCGCACCGCCTCGATGACCGGCGCGAAGATCCCGTCGACGAAACACGTCGTCGTCCCTGAGTCACGAAGGACGTGGACGAGCTCCTTCGGGGCGAACCGGAGGTTCAGCGGATTGATGACACCGGCACCCAGGTAGGCGGCGTGGTAGAGCTCGAGGTACTCGGGGGAGTTGAGGGCGAGCACGGCGAAGCGGTCGGTCCGGCGGATGCCCAACGATTGGAGTGCACCGACGGTACGGCCGACCCGGTCCAGGTGCTCGGCGAAGGAACGGGTCGCGCCGGTGGCGGCATCGATGACGCACGGCCGGTCGGGGATGCGGTCGACCGTCGGGAGAAGGTGGCGGTGGTACAGGAGTTCCTTCATCCCCGCATCCTAGGGAAGGCCCAGTCGTAGCGACGGACGGTTGCATCCGGCGCGTATCGGTCAGCCCGCAGTCCCGGCGGCGATGGACGTGAGGAACGCCACCACCTCCTCCCGGTCGAGGGTGCGTTTCATCGGTGGGACCCGCTCGAGCAGGGCCCCCCGATAGCGGGCCGTGGCCAGGCGGCTGTCCAGCACGGCGACCACGCCCCGATCGCCGGACGAGCGGATGAGCCGGCCGGCCCCCTGGGCCAACAGGGTCCCGGCGCGAGGCAGGTCGACCGTGCCGAACGCCCCCGGTCCCGCCAGCTCCCGCCGGGCCTCGAGGACCGGATCGTCGGGCCGTGGGAAGGGGATGCGATCGATGGTGACCAGGCTGAGGGTGCTCCCCGGGACGTCCACCCCCTGCCAGAACCCGAGCGTGGCGAACAGACAGGCCGACTCGTCGGACCGGAAGGCCTCGACCAGGGCGGGCTTGGGCAGGTCCGACTGCGACAGGAGGGGGAACGGCAACCGGTCGGACAGCGCCTCCACAGCGGCACGCATCGCCCGCCAGCTGGTGAAGAGCGCGAGGGTACGGCCACCTGCGGCCGTGATGAGCAACTCGAGCTCGTCGTGGAGCGCGGGCTCGGCCGCCGGCGACCGCCGGTCGGGCAGGGACTTCGCCACGTACAGCAGCGAGTGGGCCCGATAGTCGAAAGGACTGCCGACGTCGAGGGTGTCGGTGGTGCCGGTCGGCATCCCGAGGCGCTCGGCCAGCCCGATGGGCACGGTGGCCGAGGTCAGGATGCCCGTGACCGATCCCCAGAGCTGCTCGGCGAGGATCGGCCCCACGTCGATGGGTGAGACCCGGAGGGCTGGCGCGCGCGCCCCGTCCTCGACCCACGCGACCTCCTCGGACCCGAGGAGGGCGAGGCGCGCCAGGTCCGCCGCCAGGTGCCCGGCGGCGAGCAGCACGCGGTCCCGCCGCGACCGGTCGGCGGATGCCTCGCCGTCGCCGGCGTCCCGCTCGGACCGCCGAAGGTGATCGACGAGTCGACCGACCCGACCCGTGGCCAACGCCAGGAGGGTGGCGAGGTCGGGGTCGCTCCCCACCGCGGTGGGTCTCGCCCGGACGGGACGCGGCGTCACCTTGGGCACCTTCGGCAAGGGGGCGAGCCCGAGGTCGAGCCCGAGCGGCTCGTCATCCTCCGATCCACCCGAGTCGGCTGATCCGCCCGATCCGGC
>PMFY01000161.1 GCA_003157945.1 Acidimicrobiaceae bacterium
TGCGGGCGGTGGCGAACAGGTCCCGGACCCGGCTCGCGCCCACGCCGACGAACATCTCCATGAAGTCGGACCCGCTGACCGACATGAACGGCACACCGGCCTCGCCCGCCACGGCCCGGGCCAGGAGGGTCTTGCCGGTGCCGGGGGGCCCGACGAGGAGGATCCCCTTGGGGATGCGGGCACCGATCTCCTTGAAGCGCGCCGGTGTCTTCAGGAAGTCGACGACCTCGCTGATCTCGAGTTTGACCCCGTCGTAGCCGGCCACGTCGTCGAACGTCGTCGAGGGCCGCTCGGTCGAGTAGAGCTTCGCCTTGGACCGACCGATGGACATGATGCTGCCCATCTGGCCCTGGGCCCGGCGACTGATGAAGTAGAAGATCCCGAGGATGATGGCGAACGGTATGAGGTACCAGATGATCGACACCAGCGGGTTCTGGGTGGTGGTCACGAGCTTGTAGTTGGCCCCGAGCGGCGTGAGGGCGTGCAGCTCCGAGTCCGTCACCACGCTCGGACCGTTGGCCGAGTACTTGGAGCCGTCGGTCAGGGTGCCGGTGATCACGCCGGAGGACTGGTCGACCGTGGCCGTCGAGACCTGCTTGTCCGACAACTTGGTGAGGAACGTGTGGTACGTGATCTGGGAGGTGTTGGCCTTCTGGACGAGGCTCGGGACGATCAGGACCGCCAGCACCACGATCATGACGACCACGGAGAGGATGATGCGGTTCTTGTTCTGCCCGGGGGAGTCCTGGCCGGGGGCGCTCGGGGACGGGCCGCTGGGAGCGTTGGGGTTTGGCGGGGTCACCTCTTCATGCTACGCGCCACGGGGACGTCCTGACGCATCACCCCGACCGTCGGACCCGGTACCCCGCCCGGGGGCGCGGTCGGTATCGTGGGGGAGTGAGCGACCGGCCCGAACAGGCGGTGGATGCCGCGGGACCGGGCGCACCACCCCAGACGACACCCGATTCCGGTGCCTCCGTCGCCGACCGGCCCACCGGCCGCTTCGGCCCACCCGATGTCTCCCTCGGGCTGCAGCTCGACGCCGGAGCCAGCCCGGCGGACCGGGCGGCCGCCGGGATGTGGCTGCTCTACGCCGCGCTCGGGTTCCTCGGCGGACAGGTGCTGGCGGCCGTGTTCGTCGGGATCGCCGGTGCCCTCGCCGGCCAGTACCACCAGCTCACCGCCTTGTCGAAGCTGGCCGAGCCGCCGACGTGGTTCGTGCTGTCCACCCTCTTCGGCCTGTGGGGCGGCTTCCTGGGGGCGGCCGTCCTGGCCAGCCGACTGCGCGGGACCAAGCGCCTCGTGCCCGACCTCGGGCTGCGTTTCCGGTGGATCGACCTGCTGGGCGTCCCGATCGGTGTGGCCGGCCAATTCGTCGTGGCTCTCATCTATATCCCGATCCGGCCCCACGTCCACGACTTCAACCAGCGCTTCTCGGCCCCGGCCCAGCGTCTGACGGGTGGCTCCCACGGCGCCGGCTACTGGCTGATCGTGGTCGCCACGGTGGCCGGCGCACCGTTCTTCGAAGAGCTGTTCTTCCGTGGCGTGCTGCTCCGGGCACTGGCCCGGCTGTTCGGGCGCTGGGGCCGATGGGTCGGGCCGTGCCTGGCCGTCGTGGTCAGTGGCGTGCTGTTCGGGTTGGCCCACGCCGAGTCGTTGCAGCTGCTCGGGCTGGCGACGTTCGGCATGATCCTGGGGGCCGTCTCCTACCGCACGGGGCGCCTCGGGATGAACGTCGTGGCGCACGCGTCGTTCAACGCGCTGGCCCTGAGTGCCGTGGTGCTGCCGGCCCTGGTCGGCGTGCGGGGGCTGGCCTGACATGACCCCGGGCGAATACGGCGACGCCGACGGGGTCACGGCCGTCGACGACGCTCCGGCCGAGCCGTCCCCCGCCCCCGATCGGGAGGTGGGGTCGATCCCGGTCGCACCGGTGCGGCGCCGACCGGTCCGGGCACCGTGGTGGGTGCGGATGACCCGCCGCACGGCCTGGCCGGGGTGGGCGAGTGCCGCGGCCGTACTCGGGGTCGTCGTCGTGGTGCTGACCCAGATGCACCCCGACCTGCTGTTCTCGAACACCACGACGGCGGGTGGCGACACGGGTGCCCACGTCGCCCTGCCGGCGTTCCTGGAGTCGAACCTGCTGACCCACGGCCGGGTGACCGGATGGGACCCGGGCTGGTACGACGGCTTCCCGCTCTACACCTTCTACTTCCCCCTGCCCGGCCTGGTCACGGTCCTCTTCAACGCGGTCGTCACCTACGACGTCGCCTTCAAACTCGTCACCGTCCTCGGCAGCCTCCTCCTCCCCCTCTGCGCCTGGGCGTTCGGCAAGCTCGCCGGGCTGCGGGACCCCGGCCCGGGCTGCCTGGCCGCCGCCACACTGCCGTTCCTGTTCGAGCCCAGCTTCTCGATCTACGGCGGCAACCTGCTGTCCACTCTGGCCGGCGAGTTCTCCTTCTCCCTCAGCCTCTCGCTCTCGCTCCTGTTCCTCGGCGTGGTGGCCTCGGGGTTGCGGACCGGCCGACACCGGGCGCTGGCTGCCGTGCTGCTCGCCGCCACGCTGCTCTGCCATCTGATCCCCGCCATCTTCGCGGTGGTCGGAGCCGCCGTCTGGCTCGTACTCGACGCCGACCTCCCCCGGATGGTGGTCAGCGGCGTGCGCGCCGCGGCGGCACGACGACGGTGGGTACGACGCCTGGCGTGGTCGGCGGTGGCGGGCGCGCTCGGTCTGGGGCTGGCGGCCTGGTGGCTGCTGCCGTTCTACGCGGAGCAGCCGTACACCACGAACATGGGGTACACCAAGGTCTTCGGCTATCCCCATCTGCTCTTCCCCGGGTCGGCCCGGTGGGTCCTGATCGCCGACCTGGTGGGTGTGGCCTTCATGGTGGTCCGTCGCAACCGTGTCGCCCTGTTCCTCGTGGTGATGGCCGGGCTCTCGGCGCTCGCCATGATCGTGGACCCCGCGTCGAAGCTCTACAACGTCCGGTTCCTCCCCCTGTGGTTCCTCTGCCTCTACCTGCTCGCCGGGTACGCGCTCGCCGAGGCGGTGGGCCTCGTCGCCCGATGGCGGCGGCGCCGGCAGCTGAACCTCTGGGTGCGATCGGCCCGCCGGAGCCTCGTCACGATGGACACCGACGCCTGGTCGCCGGGAACGCGGGTGACGCGCTTCCGTCGCCCGGTGCCGGCCGCGGTGGCCGCGGGTGCGGTGGTCGGACCGCTCATCGGCCTGGCCGCGGCGTGCCTGGCCGTCGTCCCGCCGCTGGTGATGCCCTCGACCACCCTGGCCAACATCGGCGTCCACGTGGGCTCGAATCAGCCGAGTGCGTGGGCGGAATGGAACTACTCGGGCTACGAGAAGAAGCCCGACTATCCCGAGTTCCGGGCCGTCCTGAAGATGATGTCCTCGGTCGGGGCGTCCCAGGGGTGCGGGAGGGCGATGTGGGAGTACGACCCGTCCCTCAACCGGTTCGGCACCACCGAGTCCCTGATGCTCCTGCCGTACTTCACCAACGGGTGCATCGACTCCATGGAGGGACTCCTGTTCGAGTCGGCGTCCACGACCCCATTCCACTTCATCAACCAGAACGAACTCTCCCCCAACCCGTCGAACGCGGTGGTGGGGCTGCCCTACGGCGGACTCGACGTCCCGCTGGGCATCCAGCACCTCCAGCAGCTCGGGGTGCGCTACCTCCTCGCCTCGTCGACCACCGTGCAGGATGCCGTGGCGGCGGACCCCTCCGCCACGCTCGTCGGCTCGACCGGGCCGTGGAGCACCAATTACAACGGTGAGGCCCTCGACACGACGTGGAAGGTCTACCGCATCGCCGACACACAGCTCGTGGTGCCGCTCACCCGGCAGCCGGTCGTGTGGCGGGGCGTGGGCGCCGACCAGTCCAGCTGGCTGTCGCCCGCGGTCGACTGGTACGACCATCCGTCCCGCTGGGACGTCGTCCCGGCCGCCGACGGCCCGGCCACGTGGACGCGGGTGCCGATCGGTGCCACCACCGTCCCGTCCGTCCGGGAGCCGGCGGTCACGGTGTCGGACGTGCGCCAGACGGACGCCGGCGTCAGCTTCCACGTGGACCGCGTGGGCGTCCCGGTCGAGGTGCGGATCTCCTACTTCCCCAATTGGCACGCCAGCGGGGCGGAAGGGCCGTACCGGGCCGCGCCGAACCTGATGGTGGTGGTGCCGACCAGCAACGACGTGACCCTCACCTACGGCAACGTGCCGGCCGACTGGATCGGCCAGGCCGTGACCCTCGCCTCGCTGGCGATCGTCATCGGGCTGGCCGTGGTCGGGTGGCGTACGGGTCGGGCGCGGCGGACCCGCCGGGCCGCCGGGGCGACACGGTGAGCTACGAGTTGGGGATGTTCCCCCTCTCCTCGGTGCTGTTCCCGGGTGCGGGACTGCCGCTGCACGTCTTCGAGGAGCGCTATCGGGCGCTGATGGCACGTTGCCTGGAAGCCGATGGGGAGTTCGGTGTCGTCCTCATCGAGCGGGGCTCCGAGGTGGGAGGTGGCGACGTGCGCGTCGGCGTCGGCACCGTGGCCCGGATCGCCAACGTGGCCGAGCTCGAGGACGGCCGCATGCTCGTGGTGGCGACCGGCGTCCGCCGGATCCGGGTGGAGACCTGGCTGGCCGACGAGCCGTACCCGCGGGCGATGGTCGAGGACCTGCCCGACGACGCCACCGCGTGCAGCGACGCGGTCCTGGCCGGCGCCGAGGCGTCGTTGCGACGCCTGCGCTCACTGCTCTCCGAGCTGGGTGACGTGCCGGCACTCCCGCACAGTCTGCGGATCTCCGGCTCGCCCGCCGATGTGGGCTGGCAGCTGTGCGACATGGCACCCCTCGTGTCACTCGACCTGCAGCACCTCCTGACGGCTGCGGACCTGGAGTCCCGGATGCGGCTCCTGGACGAACTCTGCATCGCCATGGCCGACGACGTCATCGGACTGCTCTCGGGTGAGGGAACGGGGTAGCGCGCCCGCCGGATGCACCGCCGTTGCCGCGGCGGGGCGTCGTCAGGGCACTTCGCGCTGGACCAGGAACGCGGTGATCCCGTCGGCCAGACCCTGGGCCGCCTGCTGGCGCCACTGCGGCGACTCGACGTTGGCCGTGTCGGCGCCGTTCTGCATGTTGGCGCACTCGATGAGCACCTTCGGCACCGTGGACAGGTTGAGGCCCCCGAGATCGGAGCGGGGCACGATGCCGTCCGTGCCTGTGTAGTCCGAGACGGGCTCACCCGTGTCGGCCAGGAAGGCGTTCCGCACGTCGTCCCCGAGCTGGCCCGACGGGCCCACGATGGCCCGGTTGTCGCTGATCGGGCTGACCACCGGGACGGGCACGTCGACGGCGAATCCCCGTCCTCCCGGAGGCCCGCCGTCGCCGTGGATCGAGATGGCGGCGTCCGAACCCGCCAGATTGCCGATGGCCGCCCGGACGTTCACGCACGGGCCGACTCCGGTGTCGTTCGGGCGCGTCAGGACGACGGTGGCACCGCCCGCCGAGAGCAGGGCGGCCAGCCGGGTGGCCACGTCGAAATTGAAGGCGTGCTCCGGGTAGCCGTTGAGGTCGGTGGTGCCCGCGGTGTCGCAGGCCTCGGTGAAGTCGCCGCCGTCGATGGGCCGGTCGATGAAGGCCGGGTCGGCTCCGTTGCCGCCGTTGTGCCCGGGGTCGATGGTCACGACTTCGCCCACCAGGGGTGGGACGGTGACCGAACCGAGGAACGGCGCCGCGCCGAAGGCGTAGACCCCGCCGTCCGACGACACCACCCGGTAGCCGCCAGCGGCACTGTCGAGGGAGACGACGGCGCGCCCGACCAGGCCGACGGCCGAGCCGGCGAATGGTGCGTCGAAGCAGAACACCCCGCCGTCGGCGGCAACCATCCGGTAGCCGCCGGTGACTGCGTCGACGGACATGCCCACCATCGGCGAGTCCAGGGTGAGCGCGCCGGTCGATCCCTGGAACCCGGCATCACCGAAGGCGAAGATGCCGCCGTCGGAGGCCACCGACCAGTAGCCCCGACCGTCGGGGGCGGCGGCCATCCCGACCACCGGGCGGTTGAGCGGCGTGCCGCCCATGGAGCCGTAGAACCCGGCATCACCGAAGGCGAAGATGCC
>PMFY01000010.1 GCA_003157945.1 Acidimicrobiaceae bacterium
CCGACGGTGGGGTCTTCGCCTTCGGCGACGCCACGTTCGGTGGCTCGCTCGCCGGCACGCACTTCAACGCCCCGGTCGTCGGGATCAGCGTCGATCCGTCGACCGGGGGCTACCGACTCGTCGGTGCGGACGGCGGCGTGTTCGCGTACGGCGCACCGTTCTACGGCAGCCACGGTCTGTGTGGGCCCGGTCCGGTCACGGGTATCGCGTCGGAGCCGTACGGCTACTGGCTGGTCGATCGGGACGGCTCCCTCTCCCAGTGGTCTGCGCCGGTCGGGCCGCCCGCCGACGACCTCACGGCCCAGTCCGACCTGGAGTATTCGCTGACGAGTGCCATGGCGACGTTCGCCCAGAACGTAGAGTCGTTCGGCTCGACGAGCTTCCTCGTCGCCGCACTCACGGAGTTCAACCCACCGCTCTCGTTCACGGCCGGGGCCTCGACGCGGTCGGACGACATCAGCGTGACGGTCTCCGCCGACGGAACCTCGGCGATCCTGGCTGCCCGTTCATCAGACGGAGACTGCTGGTACGTCGTACGCAACTCGATCGTCGAGAACGCCAGTGCGCCCTGGTCCGCACCGGGAGCGACCTTCGTGGGAGTCGGATCGTTCTGGGGTGGCACCCGGAACCTCGGCCACCCACTGACCTGCCAGGCGTCATCGGCACCGGGGGGACCGAATACGGCCACCCAGGTCTTCACGCAGTCGGGGGCCTTTCCCGTCTTCTAGTCCTGGCGGTCACCACGTTCGGGAGCGGTGCCTTCGCCCGGGGCGGTGCGAACGCCGCACGACAGGGGCGTCCCCGGTCGCCGGAAGGGTGAGGCACCGAGGTTCCTCTCACTCCGGCGAGGAGGCGAAGATCGAGTGCGGACTCAGCGCGTCGGTCAGCACGCGGCGCCGGGCGAAGCGCCATTCGCCGTCGAGGACGCAGTACCGGTCCAGGTAACGGCCCCAATGGTCCAACCCGTTCGCCGTCAGCACGAAGTAGTAGCACCGTCCGGTCGCCGAACCCTCGTCGACGAGGTCGATCTGGTGGGTGGCGGTGCCATGGCGGAGGTAGGCCGGACGGTCTCCCGACCCCGACGTGCGCTCGGGCACGCTGTCGAACAGCCGCCGAATCTCGTCGAGACCGTGGTGGGCGACGCCCTCGATCTCGACGGTCGCATCCGGCGTGAAGAGGCCGATCATCCGGTCGAAGAGCCCGCTGTCGCCATAGGAGTTGTAGCGGGTGACCAGGTCGCGGATCGCTTCTCGGGCCAGGAGGTCGGAGAGTTGGAACATGGGCAGATCATCCCGCATGGACGACGGGCACGGGCGGCAACCAGGTCGCCGACCGGGACCGGACGCCGAGGTTCCCGTGGCCGAGAACCGGGTGGCATCCGCACCCGGCCGTCATCGAGGAGCGTCAGGGCGCAGGGTGTGTCACCCACGGACCGATGCCACCAACCCGGGTCACGGAGTACCGAACGATGAAGCCCGGCGGTGTCCCCTCCGGCACGGGGAGTTCGGCGTCAGGTGCGACGTAGACCTTGGCGTGCCTGTCCATCAGCTCCCAGATGCGGGCGCTGGGCTCCACTGTCGCTCGCGCGTAGACCACGGCATAGGGATTGATCCAGTTCCCCGGCTCTCGTGGCCCGTCGAACGAGAGCGCGACCCGGGGGTCGCGGCGGATGTTCTGGATCTTGACGTTCTCCCGCATGTGCGTGCTCACGAGATCGTCTCCGTCCAGACCTATCCAGATCACCGTGACCTGTGGGCTGCCGTCGGGGTTGATCGTGCTGAGGTGGGCCATCGGTCCGGTCTCGATCAGGGCACGAAGTTCCGGTGAGAGTGCCGGCCCGTCCGGGGCGAGTTGGTGCTCCGTGCGGCTCACGTCGGCTGGCCGCCCTCCGGTCGCCCCGCTCATCGTTCGTCCGTCCCGACGATCGACGCTGACATCCCGGTCTTCCAGATGTTGCGGAGGGCGAATCGCTCGAAGCGCCACCCGTTGCTGGTCCGCACGGCGTCGGCATCGATGACGTTGGCGGCGATCAGGGGGTCCGGCGGGTTCTCCCCGGGGTGCACATGGATCGCCATCAGCCGGGCGGTCAGATGGGCACGGTCGTCGTCGCACCGGACCTGGTGGTTCGTGCTGAAGTGCACGGTTCGGTCCCAGCGGGCCATCACGAGGCGGTGCGCCGCAGCGACCTCCCCGATGCCCCGGAGCGTTGCGACCTCGTGCTCCAGGCGCACGTCCTCGGTGAAGAGCGCGCGGGCCCAGTCCTCGTCGAAGGCGCAGCCGTCATCGAGCGTGTTGACGTAGTGGTCGACGAGCCCGGCCACACCCTGTCGAGCCAGGAGCTCACGGAGGTCCTGCTGCTCTCGCTGGTCGCTCATCGACGGTCCTCTCGTACGGGGCAGGGGTCATCTGCGGATGGAAACGGAACGACCGCCCCGCATACACTATACGGAACGACCGCCCCGGTAGTCCGATGTGTGAGATCGTGTGTCTGTGGCCCGACCCGGAACCCAGGGGACCGCTGACCCGTCGGCATCCGTCGACGGTCCGCCGGTGCGCCCGCTGCGGGTCGACGCCAGGCGCAATCGTGACCGCGTGCTCGAGGCCGCCCGCGCCGCCTTCGCCCAGCTCGAGATGAAGGGCGCCTGGGGCCGCTTCGAGTCGGCCATGCGC
>PMFY01000098.1 GCA_003157945.1 Acidimicrobiaceae bacterium
CAGGTGCTGACCGGCGAGCAGCTCGACGAGCTCCGTTCGGTCTGGCGACGGCTCGAGGGCGGCACGCGCTACAAGCTGGTCGTCACCGCCCTCGACGGGTCGTTGGTCCGTTCGGAGGTGGGGGCGCTGGCGCACTACGCCATGGAGGTGGAGCTGTGCCTTCCGGTGTTCAGCCGGTGGACGTCCACGACGAGCGGCGAGACGGTGGTGACGGGCGGGCTCGACCGCCCGTGACGGGCGGCTCCGTCGTCCGCCCCCCGTCACCGGCACCGGGCCGTCGCCGGCTGTGCCGTGGATTGGTGCCGGTGCTGCGCAGAGGGAGGGTCCGACCCGTAGGCTCGCCGGGTCGACCGCGTCGGAGGGAGCCCATCGTGACGGAGCGACGACCGGGACCCGGGCGCCAGGGACGCGGGGGCGATGCCGACGGTCCGGCCGGCCGCGCACGACCGACGATCGAACCGATGCCGGCGGTGGCGGCGGGATGCGCCCTGCCGTGGGACGCGCCGAGTGGCGATCCGGTGCGGGCCCTGGCCGACGCCCGCCGGGACCTCGGGGACACGTTCGTGGTCGACAGCGGCGACGACCGCTACCTCTTCACCTTCAGCCCCGTCGGCGTGTCCTCCTTCTACGCGCTCGAGGAGGAGCGGGCGAGCAAAGGCGTCGCCGACTGGCGCATGCTCCGCCGCAAGCTCCCCGACGAGGTGTTCGTCGGGCGCCGGACCCTTCCCCACCAGCTGTTCGGGCGCGACGACGTGACCCGCTTCCTCGCCGACGTCGACCGGGCCCTGGACGCCACGCTCGAGGAGCTGGGGGACGGGGGGACGACCGACGTGTTCCGCCTCACCCGGCGTCTCGGCCACCGGGTGGGCCTGGCCTCGTGGGGTGGTCCCGGTGCCGCCACCGGGGACCGCTTCGAGGCCCTGGCGACGGCCTTCGACACGCTGGACGGCTCCGACGCCTTCGTGCATCCCGACGCCATGGCCGCGGTGGCGGCATCGGGCAAGGCGGCGGAGGTCGCCGCCCTGGCCGCGGTGGCCGAGGAGGTGGGCCACTCGGTCGACGAGCTCCCCGGTCACGAACACGCGCATCCCCTCTTCACCCGCCTGGCCGCCGCCTGGGCCGGCGAGCCGCCGGACGTGGCGGCCCGCGGTGTGGCCGACGACGTCGCCCTCATCCACGTGGCGTCGATGTCCAACCTCTTCGCCGCACTCGGGTGGGCCCTGGTCGACCTCCTCGAGCACCCGGTCGAGGCGTCCCGCGTGGCCGAGGGGGACCGGGTGGTGTCCGAGGCCTGCGCCCTCGAGTCGATCCGGCTGGCGCAGCGGTCGATCATGTCCCGGTACGTCCTGGAGCCCGTCGACCTGGACGTGGGGGACGCCGTCCACCGGGTCCCACCCGGTGTGACCGTCGCCACCCTGCTCCCCCTCACGAACCTGTCGTCGGCGCCGGGTCTGACGGAGTGGGATCCGTCCCGGTGGAGGGGGCGGCGCCTCGCCGACCCGTCGGCCCTGGCCGCGGTGGAGCTGGTGACCGCGTTCGGTCACGGTCGCCACACCTGCCCGGCCCAGCCGTTCTCGTTGGCCGCCATGACCAGCTCCCTCCGGCGGCTGCTGCGGAGCTTCCGGTGGGACGCCGGGTGGACGGGGCGTCCGGTCCCCCTCCGGACCCAGATCGGCGGGGTGGCCCGGGCGTCGGGCCCGTGCCCGGTGTCGTACCGCCGGATCGACGGTTCAGGTGCGCAGGCCGGGGTGGGACCGCGCCAGTAGCGGCACGAGGGCCCGGTTGGGGACGAGGCGGCCCAGCACGGCGGCCGCCCGGTTGGCCAGGCCGGGGATCACGACGGCGCGACCGGCGGCCAGTCCCTCGATCCCGGCCCGGGCCACGGCGTCGGGCGTCTCCCACATGACGGCGGGCAGCGCGGCCGCCGCATCCTCCTTGGAGAAGCCGGCACGCTCACCGAACCCGGTGTCGACCGGTCCCGGGCAGAGCGTGGTGGCCGTCACGCCGGTGCCCCGCAGCTCGCCCCCCAGGCTCTGGGTGTACGAGAGGACGAACGACTTGGCGGCGCCGTAGCCGGCCTGGCCGGGCAGCGGTTGGAAGGCCCCGGTGGAGGCGACGTTCAGTACCGCGCCCCGACCCCGCCGGACCATGCCGGGCAGGAACCGGCTGCAGAGGTCGACGACGGCCAGGACGTCGACCTCGACCATCGCCAGCTCGGCGTCGGGGTCCGACGACGCCACCGGGCCGAGCGTCGACACGCCGGCGTTGTTGACGAGGATGTCGGCCTCGAGCCCGAGGGCACCGACCCGGTCGGGCAGCGCCGCCCGCGCCGACCGGTCGGCCAGGTCGGTGGCGACCACGTGGGCGATCGTGCCGGTGGCGGCCAACTCCTCGGCCAGCTCCTCGAGCCGGTCGACGCGGCGGGCCACCAGGGTGATCCCGTGGCCGCGACCGGCGAGCTCGCGCGCGATCGCCGCGCCGATGCCCGATGACGCGCCGGTCACGACGGCGGTCGTGCCGGGGGAGGGTCGGGGGAGGGCCACGCCGCCACACTACGGGGAGGGCGGGTGTCCGGTCCGGGTCGTAGGTTGACGGCCATGGACGCCACCGATCCGACGGCACCCTTCGCCCCGGGCTCCGTCTCCTTCCGCCTCTACCCGCACAACGAACTCGACGCCGGGGCCATCGTGGCCGAGCTGTGCCACCAGGCCGGCCTCGCCCTCGGAGGCGGCTTCGACGGGGTGATGACGAGCGAGCACCATGGCGGCTTCGCCGGGTACCTGGCCCAGCCGCTGCAGGCGGCGGCCTTCGTCCTGGACGAACACCCCCGGGGGTGGGCGGCGGCGTGCCCGTTGCTGCTGCCGCTCCGGCCGACGGCGCTGGTGGCCGAGGAGGTCGCCTGGCTCCGTGCCCGCCATCCGGGACGCGTCGGCCTCGGCGTCGCCGCCGGGGCGCTCCCGCTCGACTTCGAGGCGGCCGGTCTGGAGCCGGCGGATGCGGTGCCGCGCTTCAAGGCGGAGCTCGCCCGGATCGTGGCCCTGCTCCGGGGCGAGGGGCTCGGCCCGGTGGAGGGCGACCCGGCGCTCCGGGCCTGCCGGGACCACCCCGTGCCCGTCCTCAGCGCCGCCGTGTCGACGGCGGCGGCCACGCGTGCGGCACGGTGCGGCGCCGGCCTCCTGCTCGAGGGCATGTCGGCCGTCGACCGGCTGGTCCGCCTCACCGGTGCCTTCGCCGCCGCCGGCGGCACCGGCACGACGGTGCTGATCCGGCGGGTCTGGCTGGGTGATCTTCCGTCCGACCTCGTGGACCGCCAGCGGGCCGTCTACGACAGCTACTCCGGGGCCGCCGCGTTCGGCGCCGACCAGACGGTGGCCGCGGCCGACGCCGGCGAACTGGTGGACCGCCTGGTCGACCTGGTGGCTACCACCGGGGTGGACGCACTCAACCTCCGGGTCCACCTGCCGGGGATGGCGCCGCCCGCCGTCCGTGAGCAGATCGAGCGGCTCGGCCGCGAGGTCGTCGGTCCCCTCAAGGAGCGCTGGCCCGAGCGTCGGCCCAGGTCAGGGCCACAAAGGGAATAGATGTTCGATGTCGTTGTTGCACCGGTGCACAGAATTGCTGGAGACCCGGAGGAACGATGGACACGACGACCGACCAGACCACGACGACCGGCGGAGACGACACCGGCGCGTTCCGCAACCTGCCCCTCCTGCCGCTCCGGTCGGGCGTGGTGCTCCCCGGCATGGTGTTCACCGTCGGCCTGGAGACCGACGAGGCGCGGGCGGCGGCCGAGGC
>PMFY01000296.1 GCA_003157945.1 Acidimicrobiaceae bacterium
ACCGAGGCCGAGGTGACCGTGGCCCCGGTGGTGGCGTCGGTGACGGTGAACTGCCAGGGCCCGGGGGGCACGGCGCCGTCCGAGGCGGCCTTGCACACCATGAGGTCGCCCGGAGTGACCAGGGTGTCATTGGTGAACGTCGCCGTGGTGTTGGCTCCCGCCGACACGGTGACGGTGACCGAGCCGGTGCTGAGGGACGGCGACCCGACCAGGGCCGTGGTCGGGACGACCGTGATCGAGTCGACGTAGTCCGGCGCCGAGAAGGTCTCGGTCACCGTGTAATTCGTGTTCGGCAGGTCGATGGCGCTGCTGCACTTGCCCACCAGGACCGAGGCCGTCGCCACGGTGGCCCCGGTCGCCGTGTTGGTGATCGTGTACTGCCACGGGCCCGGCGGCACCGAGCCGTCCGACGCGGCCTTGCAGATGACCAGGTTGCCGTCGGTGTCGTTGGTGAAGGTGGCCGTGGTGGTGGACCCCGCCGTCACGGTGACCGTCACCGAGCCGGTGCTCAGGGACGGCGACCCGACCAGGGCCGTGGTCGGCGACACGGTGATGGAGTCCACGTAGTCGGGCGCGGCGAACGTCTCGGTGATCTTGTAGTTGCCGGCCGGGACCGGGAGGGAGCTGCTGCACTTGCCCACCAGGACCGAGGCCGAGGTGACCGTGGATCCGGTGGTGGCGTCGGTGATCGTGAACTGCCAGGGTCCGGGGGGCACGGCGTTGTCCGAGGCGGCCTTGCACACCACCAGGCTGCCCAGGGTGTCGTTGGTGAAGGTGGCCGTGGTGGTGGACCCCGCCGACACGGTGACCGTCACCGAGCCGGAGGTGAGGGACGGGGACCCGACCAGCGCCGTGGTCGGGGCGACCGTGATCGAGTCGACGTAGTCCGGGGAGGTGAACGTCTCGGTGATCTTGTAATTGCCGGCCGGGACCGGGAGTGGCGTGCTGCAGTTCCCGACCAGGACGGACGCCGACCCCACGGTGGCCCCGGTGGTGGCGTTGGTGATGGCGAACTGCCAGGGACCGGCCGGGACCGCGTTGTCCGAGGCGTGCTTGCACACCACCAGGTGGCTGACGGGGGTGTTGGTGAAGGTCGTCGTCGCCGTGCCGTTGGCGGGGATGTTGACCGTCGCCGTCCGCGTCGCCACCGAACCCGAACCGTCCACGGTCGGCGTCACGGCGATCGCGGTCAGCACGGTCGCGCCCGTCGGATCAGGGAGCTCGGTGACCGTGTTGAGTCCGTTCTCGACCGTCTCCGGGACGCAGGTGCCGGCGACGACGGAGACCGGCGCCGCATTGTTGATGCTGAAGAGGAAGGTTCCCGTCACATTGCCGTTCTTGCAGATGACGAGCGTCGAGGCACCCAGCCCGAGCGGGGCCGACCCCGCGACGTCGACGCCGGAGCTGCCACCGAGGGTCATGGCCACGGTGAGGGCGACCATGAGGAGGGTGCCCAACGTCACCGAGAGCCATCGGGTCCTGCTGCTTGCGCGAGACGTCCTCCGTGCCAACATTCGATGGGTCTCCTCACTCACAAGGTCCCGGCGCCACCGGGCATCCCCCTCCGACCAGAGTGGACGCGATCCGCCGAAATGTCATTGTCCGAACTGAACGAAAAGCCTTGGCACGTTGTACGGGTCGCCCACGCCGCTCGTCCCCGACCGGGCCGCCGGCGTCACCCGCCGGGCGACGTCCGCGGCGTCGTCTCCGGGATCCTGACCGCCCACGCGACAGAGGGACCCCCGGAACGGGGGTCCCTCTGTCTTTGGCCCGGAGGGGAGGAGCTCCTGGGAGCTCCTCCCCTCCCCCGTTCCCGGGGCCGGGCCAGGACGCCGGATGGCGTCCCGTGGTTACCGCTGGTTACCTCAGTGAGATGCCCCGTTGGTGAACGTGGCAACGTTGATCCCCGCGCCCACCGAGAAGGTGTAGGTCGCAGGGAACCCGGTCGGCGTGGCCGGCCCACTCAGGACCGAGCCGATGCCGGCAAGGTTGAAGTTGGCCAGGTCCACTCCGGTGATCCCACTGGGGACCCCGGCCGTCACCGAGACGACGACCGGTGTGCCACCCGTGTTCACCAGCGGGATCAGCGCGCTCAGAGCCGAGCACGTCGAACCCGTGAGCGGCACGACCAGGTTGGCCGATCCGGTCGTGGTCACACCGTTGACGGTGTAGGACCAGGTGTACGGGAAGGCGTCACCCACCAGATTCGCATCCGGTGAGGTCTGCGCGGTGCACACCTTGAACTGGGACTGGTTGGTGTCGTTGGTGAAGGTGACAACAGTCTCGTTGTTCACGCCACCGAACGGCACCGTCACCGTGGCCGGGTTCGCAGTGGAACCGGACAGCAGACGGGAACCCGTCGGGTCCGTCACACCAACCGTCGAGACGTTCGCAAGGTAGAACGCCGGGTTGGAGTTGAACTCCTGGACCGTCGCGGTACCAGCCGGCACCTGGAAGGCCTGGGAGCACTGACCGGTCTGCACCGGGAACTGCGCACCACCGTTGACGCTGAAGTTGAACGAGGTGGTGCCGACCGAGGCATCACCCTGCTTGCAGACTTCAACCCAACCGAGGGCCTCGTTGGTGAACAGGGCCGAGTTGATCCCGTTGCCCACGGTGACCTTGGCGGTCCCCACGGTGCTACCGGCATCGGCGGTCGGCGGAGTCACACTGGTAGCCACGACAGCCACATTCGGCACGGACTGCTCGGTGACGGTAGCCACCGATCCGAGCGGAAGGGCCGAGTAGTCCGGCGAGCAGTAGGTCTGGCCCACCGGAGGTGCGGTCACCGTGACGACCTGCGTGCCTGCGGCATCGGTCACGTTGAAGTTGAAGTTCGTACCGGCCAGGGCACCGCTCTGAGGAGTGAGGGTCTTGCAGACCTTCACGTAGCCCATCTGGGTGTCATTGGTGTAGAAGCCGGTCGTGGTGTTGCCGGCCGACACCGCGAACGTGCCCGACCCGTTGGCCACGTTGCTCGCCACCAGGGTGTCCGCAGGCACCGCGGTGATGGAGCTGACGTAGTACGGGGACGAGAACGACTCGGTGACGGTGTAGTCGCCCGGAGGGAGTGCGACGTCGCCGCTGCACTGACCGGCGGGGACACTCACGCTACCGACGCTGGCGCCCGCCTCGTTGGTGATGCCGAACGACCACGGCCCGTACGGAACGTACGCGTCGCCGGCGTTCTTGCACACCTCGAGGTAGCCGGGGTTCTGGACCACGGGGATGTAGTTGGTGTAGTCCACCTCGGTCACCCCGGAGCCCACCGTCGCCGTGATGGTGCCGGCGGCCAGGTTCTGGTTGGAGCCCGTCCCACCCGACACGCTGATGCTCTGCACCGCGGTACCGGGGGTGGCGTTCTCCTGGATGGCGACCTGGGTACCGACCTGGTACGAGGTCAACTGGCTGCAGGCGCCGTTGGCGATGGCGCTGGCGTCAACGACACTGCCGCCGGCGGTCTCCGTGAACGCGAACGATTCCCCGATGAGGCTGGGCGAGTTGGTGGCTGCGAGCTTGCAGATCTTCAACCCCCCCGTGTTGGGAACGTTCCCGAAGGTGACGGCGACATTGCCATTGGTGGCCGGGACATTGACCGTGGCGGTCCGATTGGCGATCGACTTCGACACCAGGGCCGTGGAAGGCGTGACCTGGATCGAGTTGAGCGTCGTCGCGCCGGTCGGGTCCACCAGCTCGCTGACGGTGTTGGGCCCGGCGGTGACCGCCACCCCGACACACGTCCCGACCTTGACCGAAATCGGCGTCTCCGACTCGTTCACCGAGAACAGGAAGCTCCCCGTGACCGGACCGCTCTTGCAGATCTCGATCTTCGGACCGGTGATGGTTGCCGCACCGGCGCTCTGCACTCCGGCGACCCCAACGGTCACGCCACCCAACAGCGCCACCGCTACGATCCCCGCCAGGGCAGAGAGCCGGCCTCTCTTCGTTGCGGCCGAGGGCCGCGGATTTCGTGACATATCGTCTCTCCTGATTCGTTGTTTGCAGCGCCTGGTGGCACCAACAACTCACATTGTCCGAAGACGCTCGGCACGTCATCGTCAGAACCGAACGAAGATCGGGGGCGACGTTGTACAAGTTGCCCACTCGGAGATCGGACCCGCAGGTGACCGCTTCGTGCAGCAACACCAGGCATTCCGGACGCGCGTGGCCCGGCGGCCCCTGCGACCGCGAAGGGTGCCACACGCAGCATTCAGAGTGGCAGAACCGGTCGCATCTCCATGATTGAGCGGCGAGTCAGCCCGCCTTTTGCTGGACATCGGTCCACACGTCTTGTCGCGATTGCCACTGGACAGGCCGCAAATGTTGGGCTACATAGTTCGGGGGCAGTCGAACGGGATCGATCCTGCCGGAGCGTTGTCGGACGCACTCGATCCCGTTCCACTGAGCTAGGCGGTAGCACATGGCGACTCGAAGTTCTGACGTGTTCACGACATCCATCTCGCTCGGGGATGGGCCTCCGGGAACCGGCGCGGGGGCGATCTCCCTCTCCGGTCCCACGCTCGAGGCCTACTTCAGTCTGAGCCACGACGCCATGTGCGTGATCGGTCCCGACCGCACGGTGGCGGCGGCGAACGCCGCCGCGGGCGAGCTCCTCGGCACCCTGCCGATCGATCTGGTCGGGCGGCCCCTCTCGGCCTTCGTGGCGGCGGACCTCCACACGGCCGAACTCCTCGCCGACCTCATGGAGCCGGGTAGTTGGGAAACCCTCGACTCTCACGTGAGTGTTTCGGTCAGCTGCGTGACCGGCGACGGCCGGACGTTGCCGATCGACCTCAGCCTCATCCCGATCACCGAGAGCCTGTCCGCGCTCACGCTGGCGGTCATGCGGGCCGTCCCCGAGGTCGTCACCGCCGTGCCCGACGCGAGGGCCGNNTGCTCGCCGATGCCGGCTACGACGACACGGACTGGAGTCCCGAGGACCACCTGGTCGGCAGTCCGGCACGCGCCACCCACGGAGTCCGGGAGCGTCAGAACCAGAGTTGGACCGCGTCGGTACGCCCGGACCGCCAGCTCCTCGGGACGATCAGCATCTTCGATCCCGACGGCGCCCTGCCGGAACCGGAGCTGTGCGCGCTCGAGAACGCCACGTCGATCCTGGCCGCCGAGCTGCTCCGCCNNCCCCGAGGCCCTCCACCAGGCGGTCGTCATGGACACACCGGCCGACCGGGAGAACACGATCGACCTGGTGAGCCAAGCGGCGCGCAGCGTGGGCGTGCGGCGGCCCCTGGTCACGACGCGGGACGGCTGGAGTGTCCTGCTCGTGCCCGAGGAACCCCAGTGGGACCAGTTCATGTCGGTACTCGGCACGTCCCTCGGTGCGCCACTCCACCTCGGTGTGGGCGGACCGTGCCAGCTCAGCATGATCGCCCGGTCGCTGGACGAGGCGGTCTTCGCCCTCAAGGTCGGCACCCGGCTGACGGGCGACACCCCCGTGACCAGGTTCTCGTCGCTCGGCGTCTGGAGGATCCTCGTCGAC
>PMFY01000364.1 GCA_003157945.1 Acidimicrobiaceae bacterium
GTGGGCATGTCGCTCGGCGGGGCCACCTCGATCGCCCTGGCCACGCGGCACCCGCACCTGGTGCACCGGCTCCTGCTGGTCGACATCACCCCGGGTGTCGATGGCGACAAGACATCGGACATCGCGGCCTTCCTGTCCGGTCCGGAGACGTTCGCCACCTTCGACGAGATCCTCGACCGGACGATCCAGTTCAACCCGACCCGGTCGGTGTCCTCACTCCGACGCGGCGTCCTCCACAATTCGGTCCAGTTGCCGGACGGCACGTGGGCCTGGCGTCACCAGGTGGGGCGACCGCCGGCCGACACGGGCCTGCACGTGGAGCGGGCCGACTTCCAGTCCCTGTGGGACGCCCTCGAGGCCATCCCGGTGCCGGTGCTCCTGGCCCGGGGGAGCCGGTCGCCGGTCGTGGACGACGCCGATGTGGCCGAGTTCCGCCGGCGCCGCCCCGATGACGCGGTCATCCTGGTCGAGGACGCCGGACACAGCATCCAGGGCGACCGGCCGCTCGAATTGGCGACGATCATCGAGGATTTCGCCGCGCCGGATTGAGTTCATCGCGAACTCCCCGGATGTTCGTGTCCCGTTCACTCCTGGTTCACTCTGCGTTCAGATGGCCTCGGTACCGTCGGTCGCGAGGACGGGCCCCCGCCGAATGACGGAGGGATCCCGTCCTCACCCGGTCACGAACACGGAGGACAGGACCCTGATGAGAACCCGGAATGCCACGTTTGCCCGCAGCGGTCGACGCACGGCGTCGCTCGCGGCGATCGGCCTGGCTGCCGCAGCCCTGCTGTCGGCGTGCAGTTCGTCGTCGTCGAGCTCGACCACGACGACCACCACCGCACCCGGCGGCACGCTCGCCGGCAACAACGCGGCCTACCTGGCCGCCGACCTGAAGGCACCGGGCGGCTCGCTCAACGCCTCGGGGTCCACCTTCGTCCAGCCGTTCTTCAGTGCGGCCTTCTACAAGTACACCGGTCTCAACCAGGCCCTGCAGGTCAACTACCAGGGGGTCGGCTCGGGCGCCGGCATCACCGCCTTCCAGTCGGGCACGGTGGCCTTCGCCGCCTCGGACGTGCCCATGGCGGCGGCGGACCTGGCCAAGATGCCGGCCAACTCCGGCCCGGTGGTCCAGGTCCCGGACATCCTGGGCGGTGTCGCCGTGGCCTACAACCTTCCCGGCGTCTCGACCCGGCTCAAGCTGGACGGACCGACGCTGGCCGGCATCTTCGACGGCACCATCACCACGTGGAACGCCTCGCAGATCACGGCCCTCAACCCCGGCGTCAACCTGCCGTCCCATGCCATCACCCCGGAGGTCCGGGCCGACAGCTCGGGCACGACGTACATCTTCACGGACTACCTGAAGTCGGCCGACCCGACGACATGGACGCTCGGCACGTCCAAGACCATCGCCTGGCCGTCGTCGGCGGTGCAGACCCCGAAGAACTCGGGCGTGGCGTCGTCGATCCTCTCCACCCCGTACTCGATCGGTTACGTCGAGCTGTCGTACGCCATCCAGAACAAGATGAGCTACGCGGCCGTCAAGAACTCGGCCGGCACCTACGTGGTGCCCAGTCCGACCACGGTCGCCGCCGACGCCGACCAGAAGACGGGCGTGTCGTCGACGGACTTCTCCATCGTGAACCAGGCCGGCACCTCCAGCTACCCGATCGCCGGGTACAGCTGGGCCATCCTGCTGCAGAAGCAGACCAGCGCCACCACGGGCGCCCAGGTGGTCAAGGTCCTGGACTGGACCACCCACTCCGGGGGCGGACAGGACCTGGCGTCGGGCCTCCACTACGTGCCGCTGCCCCCGGCTGTGCAGAACCAGAACCGGACGCAGCTGCTGACCGTGACCGGCCCGAGCGGTCAGGCCCTGCTGACCAAGTGATCCGTCCGACGGATCCGGGTCGACCCCGGGCGGCGTGAGGCCCCCCGGATGACCGTCGTCGAGGCATCGCCGTCCGCGCCCCTGGGGCGCGGACGGCGGCGCGCCCTGCCCGACCGGTGGTACCGCTCGCTGCTGGGCGTCATGGCCCTCCTGTTCGGGGCGCTGGCGGTCTGGTTCCTCGTCGCCATCATCATCCAGGCCAAGCCGGCGTTCTCCACGCTCGGGTTCTCCTGGATCTTCGGCAAGGTCTGGAATCCCGCCCACAACCAGTACGGTCTGCTCCCGTTCATCCTCGGGACGATCGAGTCGACGGCGATCGCCGTGGTGTTGGCGGTACCGATCGGCCTGGGCACGGCCATCTCACTGGCCTTCCTGGTGCCGTCCCGGGTACGGCCGTTCCTCTCCACCACCGTCGAACTGCTGGCCGCGGTGCCGAGCGTCGTCTACGGCCTGTGGGGCCTCATCGTGCTGGCGCCCTGGTTCCGCGAGACCGTCGAGCCCTTCCTCACCTCGGCGTTCGGCTGGACCGGGCTGTTCGACGGTCCCAACCGGGGCGTCGGCCTGCTGCTGGCCGGCGTGATCCTGGCCATCATGATCCTCCCCACCATGGTGGCCATCTCGCGCGACGTGCTCATCGTGGTGCCGAACGAGCAGGTCGAGGGGGCCATGGCCCTGGGCGCCACCCGCTGGCAGGTCCTGCGCAAGGTCGTGGTGCCCGGCGCCCGCACCGGCATCCTGGGGGCGTTCACCCTGGCCACCGGCCGTGCGCTCGGGGAGACGGTGGCCGTGGCCATGGTGATCGGTAACGCACCCTTCATCGCCCACTCCCTCAAATCGCCGGCCGCCACGCTTCCCTCCCTCATCGTGAACAACTTCGGCGAGTCGACGGGCACCGAGCTGAGTGCCCTGTTCGGTGCCGGTCTCGTCCTCCTCGTCATCGGCGTGCTCGTCAACTCGGCCGCCCGCTGGCTGGTGTGGTCCACGGGAGCCGACGTCACCGGCACGGAGCTGGGCCGATGACAGCCGTCCTCGATCCGCCGGCCGACCCGGTCGTCGAGCGGCGACGGGCCGTACAGGCCGCCGCGGCATCGAGCCTGGGGAGGCGCAAGGTCGCGTCGACGGTGGCCCTCGGGATCTGCTGGCTCTTCCTGGCCATCGCCATCATCCCGCTGGTGGCGGTCATCGCCTACGTGATCGCCAAGGGACTGCCGGCCTGGAACCGCGACTTCTTCACCCACTCGACCGTGCCCGAGGGCTACCCGGGCGGCGGCGTGTGGAACGCCATCGTCGGGACGGCGGTGATCACCGCCGTCGCCACCGCCGTGGCGGTTCCCGTCGGCCTGACCTGCGGGCTCTTCCTCGCCGAGTCCGACGGCCGGGCCGCGGCCACGCTGCGGTTCACCGCCGACGTGATGACGGGTATCCCGTCGATCATCGTCGGCATCTTCGGCTACATCGCCATCGTGCGGAACTTCGGCGGCTACAGCGGCTTCGCCGGTGCCTTCGCCATCGGCTTCATCATGCTGCCGGTGATCACCCGGGCCGGGGAGACGGCCTTCCGCGGCGTGCCGCGCTCGCTCAACGAGGCGGCCCTCGCCCTCGGGGCCCGTCGCTCCACCGTGGCCCGGAAGGTCGTGGTGCCGACGGCGCTCCCCGGGGTCATCACCGGCGTGCTGCTGGCCGTGGCCCGCGGCCTCGGTGAGACGGCGCCCCTCCTGCTCACCATCTTCGGCAACCAGTACCTGCAGTGGAATCCGGCCAAGTCGATGGAGGCCCTGCCCATCCTCATCTACAACTACTCGAACCAGCCCTACGCCGATCTCGTGCAGGTGGCCTGGGGCGCGGCCCTGTTGCTGATGACCGTGGTGCTCGTCCTCAGCATCGGTAGCCGCGTGCTCGCCGCCTACCTTCGTAAGGAGCGCCGATGACCGACGCCAGATCCCGAATCCCCCACCTCGAGGAGTCACTGACCGTGCGAGCCGAACAGGCCATCATCGAGCCGCCCACCGGCGAGGTGGTGATGACGCTGCGCGACGTGGCCGTGGCCTTCAGCGGCCGCACCGCCGTCCGTGACGTGACCTTCGACGTCGCCGCCGGCGAGGTGACCGCCCTCATCGGCCCGTCCGGTTCCGGCAAGACCACCCTGCTGCGGGCCCTCAACCGCATGCACGACACCGTGCGGACGGCGTCGGTGACCGGGGCGATCCATCTCGGCGACCTCGACGTCTACGGCCCCGACACCGATGCCACCCTGCTGCGCAGCCGCGTGGGGATGGTGTTCCAGCGCCCCAATCCCTTCCCCACGATGAGCATCTACGACAACGCCGTGTCGGGGCTCCGCTTCAACGGTGTACGGAAGAAGGCCCTGCTCGACGAAGCCGCCGAGTCCTCGCTGATCGCCGCCGCACTGTGGGACAGCGTCAAGGACCGCCTGAAGGCGCACGGCAGCACCCTGTCGGGCGGCGAGCAGCAGCGCCTCTGCATCGCCCGCGCCCTCGCCGTGGAGCCGGAGGTGCTGCTGATGGACGAGCCCACCTCGGCCCTCGACCCCATCGCCACCAAGCGGATCGAGGAGCTGGTGGGTGAGCTCAAGGACCGCGTGACGATCGTGATCGTGACCCACAACATGCAGCAGGCCATGCGCGTGTCCGACCGCTGCGCGTTCCTGCTGATGGGGGACGACAAGGCCGGCGAACTGATCGAGTTCGGCCCCACGGCCAAGGTCTTCAGCGAGCCGAAGGATCCGCGCACCCTCGACTACGTCAACGGCCGCTTCGGCTGAGGGACCGTTCGGCGTCAGGCGGTCACCGTCTCGTCGGCGTCCCGGCCACCGGCGGGTGGCGGCTCACCGAAGGTCCCGTCCGGGTCGATGCGGAAGCCGACCCCGCGCACCGTCACGATGAACCGGGGCTCCGTCGGCACCGGTTCCAGCTTCGACCGGAGACGGTGGATGTGGGTGTCGAGCGTCCGGGTGTCCGTCAGGTAGGTGTCGGGCCAGAGCAGGTCGATCAGCTCGTCGCGTGACCGGACGCGTCGGGCCGGGTGGAGGAGGACCGCCAGCAGGTCGAACTCCTTGCGGGACAGGTGGACCGGGGTACCGCCCACCGTCACTTCGCGTCGCACGTAGTCGACGCTCACCGAGCCGAACCGGGCGACCCGGTCGGCCGAGGACGCGTCGCCGCGCGTCGACCCGAGGTCGTGCGGCCAGGCGGGACCGTCGGTGACGACCGGGGGTGCCAGCGGCAGCGGACCGAGGCCGTGGGGGGAGACCCGGCGAAGGATGGCGTGCATCCGGGCGACGAGCTCGCGGAGCCGGAACGGTTTGGTGACGTATCCGGAGGCGCCGAGTTCGAGACCGAGGACGACGTCGAGCTCGCTGTCGACGGCGCTCACCATGAGGATCGGCACCTCCGAGACGGCCCGCAACCTGCGGCAGACGTCGATGCCGTGCATGCCGGGGAGCAGCATGTCGAGGAGCACGATGTCGGGACGGTGCTCCTCGAAGCGACGGATCCCCTCGGGGCCGTCCTCGGCCAGGATCACGTCGAAGCCCTCGCGGCCCAGCCCGGAGGCGAGGGCCTGGCGGTAGGACTCCTCGTCCTCCACGACGAGGACCTTGACGGCTGCATGCTCCGGCGGCACCGGCGCCTCCTTCCCCGGACACGGTACGGAGGCCAGGTGAACGCCGGACGATCCGAGGGGAACCCCCGGGTGATCGTTCTGTGAACGTCAGGTGGCAATCGACGGACTCCCTGGTCAGCGACGGGCCGCCGACCAGGTGTCAGAGGGCGACGCCGGCCAGGAGGCCGAGCGCGGCGGCGCCGAGCCCGAGCACGAGGCTGGCTCCGACGTTGGCCGCCGCCCCACCGGGCCGTCCGCGCTCGGCCAGGCCCACGGTGTCGAAGGCGAAGGTCGAGAACGTGGTGAACGCGCCGAGCAGTCCCGTCCCCACCACGGTGAGGACCGCGCCGGGAACGCCCCGGTGGTCGGCCAGGCCGGTGAGCAGCCCGAGGACGAACGCGCCCGTGACGTTGATGACCAGGGTGCCCCAGGGGAACTCGGGCCCGAGGCGTCGCCGGACGTGCAGCTCCACCTCGTAGCGCAGGAGCGCCCCGACGGCCCCGGCCAGGAGCAGTCCGACCACGATCACGACGCGTCACCCGGTCCCGTCGTCCGGGGAGCCGCCTCGCCCGGGTCGTCACCGGCCAGGAGGTCGGGGTCGACCGGGCCCGGGCCACCCGGAGCGGGCAGCACCCGGCCGCGGGCGAGGGTGATGCCGGCCAGGGCCGCGCCGAGGCCGGCGAGGAGGCTGGCCGCCAAATAGGCCGCGGCGGCACCGGAGTGGCCGTGGCGGATCCGCTGGTCGATCTCGACGGCGAAGGTCGAGAAGGTGGTGAACCCGCCGCAGAACCCGACGGCCACGAGGGGCCGGAGGTACCGGTCACGGGGCCACCGCTCCGTCACCAGGGTCACCACCACACCCAGCACGAACGAGCCGATGACGTTGACGGACAGCGTCGCCCACGGGATGCCGGAGGGGTCGGCGACGACGGACCGCTCGAACGCGTACCGGGCGAGCGTGCCGAGGGTACCGCCCACACCGATGGCGGCCAGGGGCCCGGGTCCGTGGTGGGGGTGGAGGACGGCGCGGGCCTGCCGGGTTGCGTCCGCGTGGTCGGCGCTGGCCTGTCCGTCCGTCCCGGTCGACTCGGGCACCGCTGCTCCTTCGGGTGGCGACGCATGCCGGGCCGTCGGCGGGGCGCGGACCCCTCGGGCGGGTCCGGTCGTCGTGCCGCTCGGCCGTCGGCCCGAGGAGTCTACGGCAGGGTGCCCCGGGCGCCGTGGACGTCCCTCACCCCGTAGGGGCCCGCCCGGGGGCCACGCGACGTCCACTGGGGGAGGGCAGGGGCGGACGCGGCGCCGGGCGGGCCCCTACGGTTTGAAGCGGTAGCCCACGCCTCGGACGGTGATGAGGTGGACGGGCTCGGCCGGGTTCAGTTCGATCTTCTTCCGCAGCCGCTTGACGTGGGTGTCGAGGGTCCGGCTGTCCCCCTTCTTGCGGTCCCGCCAGATGCGGTCCATGCACTGCTTGCGGGTCACGACGTGGCCGGCCTCCGACACCAGCAGCGTCAGCAGGTCGAACTCCTTGCGGGACAGCTCCAGGTCGCGCCCGTGCATCGAGGCCTCACGCCGCGACACGTCGACGGTGACGGGTCCGAAGGTGTAGGTGCCGTTCGGAGCGGGAGAAGCCGTGTGCTGGGGCTGGCGGCCCACCCGGCGCAGGACGGCGCGGATGCGGGCCGTGAGCTCGCGCGGTCGGGGAGGTTTGGTGATGTGGTCGGCCGCTCCGGCCTCGAGGGCCAGGACGGCGTCGAGCTCATCGTCCTCGTCGGTGATCATGATGACGGGGAGCCAGGGGGTGGCCGTGGTGATCCGACGGAAGACCGCGAACCCCTCGGAGTCGCCGATCTGGGTGTCGAGGATCACCAGCGACGGGGACCCGGTGGCCGCCAGGGCGATGCCCTCGGCGCCGGTGGACGCGGTGATCACGTCGAACCCCTCGATCGAGAGGGTGGCGGCGAGTGAGTCGCGGGTGAGGTGGTCGTCGTCGATGATGAGGATGACGGGGGCCTCCTCGCCGGGGACGGCCCGTTGCTCGACTTCGCGGAACGTCAAGGTCACCGACGGGCCCTGACGTCCCGGAACAGGGTGCACGCCGCCGCGCCGCCGACGTGGCGGCGGGACCGGGCGGACACGCCGCTGCTGGACTGCCGGACCGGCGGGACCGGTGCCGGCCGGGTCGCCGTGAGAGGCGCCGGGGTCCATGCCCCGGGACGGCAGGTGGTGGTGCGTGCGGTGTCCGGCGCGGGCCCGGCGGCCCGGCGGGAACGCTGACACTGGGCCTGGTGGTGCGCTGCCATCCCTGTGGACAGTACGGACGGTAGGTGAACAGGACGCGATCGCTCTGTTATCGGACGGTAATCATTGGTGAATTTTCTCCACGGGCGCGGCCGGCTTGCCTACAGTCGGTTGCCGGGCCCCGTCGGGGCCGACGGATGGACGGGAGCGGACGCTGATGGACGGGAACACCGTGGTGGATCTCCGGGGGACCGAGGAGTGGCGGGCCGTGACCGGGCACCACGACCGCATCCGGGAGGTGCACCTGCGCTCGCTGTTCGCCGACGACCCGACCCGGGGGAAGAGCATGGTGGCCCGGGCCGGCGATCTGGTCCTCGACTACTCCAAGCACCGTGTCGACCGAGGTGCGCTCGACGCCCTGCTGGCGGTGGCGCGGCGGGCCGGCGTGGCCGAGCGGCGCGACGCCATGTTCCGTGGCGACCGCATCAACACCACCGAGGACCGCGCCGTGCTCCACGTGGCCCTGCGCATGCCGCGCGACGCGACCCTGGTCGTCGACGGGCGTGACGTGGTGGTCGACGTGCACACCGTGCTCGACGCCATGGGCGCGGTGGCTGAGCGGATCCGGTCCGGTGCGTGGACCGGCCACACCGGCCAGCGGATCCGATCCGTGGTGAACATCGGCATCGGCGGCTCCGACCTGGGGCCGGCCATGGCCCACGAGGCCCTGCGCGACTACGCGGACCCCGCCATCGAGTGCCGCTTCGTCTCGAACGTCGACCCCGTCGACCTGTACGCCAAGACCCATGACCTCGACCCGGCCACCACGCTGTTCGTGGTCTCCTCCAAGACGTTCACGACCCAGGAGACGCTCACCAACGCCCGGGCGGCGCGGACCTGGCTGTTGGACGGTCTCGCCTGCGGTGACGAGGCCGTCGCCCGCCACTTCGTGGCCGTGTCCACCAACCGGGCCGGAGTCGTCGACTTCGGGATCGACCCCGACAACATGTTCGGCTTCTGGGACNNCCGAGGGCCCACCCATTCCTTGAGCACCGCAGACGGAACCTCGAATCGATGCGGAGATTTTTTTGCCGGAGTGGCGCCCCGAGACGCTCTCGTGAATCTAAGCCATAGAGACGGTGTGAGCCGCGCCAAAACGTCCGGTAGCTTGCCCTGCCGCGGACATTCTCGCTACTGTTATAAGGACGCGTTCGCACGTGCGACGGATGAAAGGAATGTGAAGATGTCAGCATCGGAAACAACAGTTGCAAACGGCCCCGCCAATCAGCCGCTCACGGAACTCAAGGCCTGGAAGGACCTCCAGGCGCACTATGAGCAGGTGCATGGTCTGCATCTGCGCGAGTTGTTCGCATCGGATCGCGAGCGCGGCGAGCGGCTGACTGCCGAAGCACTGGGCCTGTTCTTCGACTACTCAAAGAACCGCATCACCGACGAAACCGTGAAGCTGCTGATCGAACTGGCGCGTGAGTCAGAACTGCAAGCCCACATCGACGCCATGTTTCGCGGCGACAAAATCAACTTCACGGAGGGCCGCGCCGTGCTGCACATCGCCCTGCGTGCGCCCAAAGGCGAAGTAATTCTCGTCGACGGCAAGGATGTCGTGCCCGATGTGCATGAGGTTCTTGACCGCATGGCGGCCTTCTCTGAGCGCGTTCGCAGTGGCGCGTGGAAAGGCCACACCGGCAAGCGCATTCGCAACGTCATCAACATCGGCATCGGCGGTTCAGACCTCGGTCCCGTGATGGCCTACGAGGCACTCAAGCATTACAGCCAGCGCGACCTCACCTTCCGCTTCGTATCCAATGTGGATGGCACGGATTTTGCGGAAGCGGTCGTCGACCTCGACCCCGCGGAGACGCTCTTCATCATCTCCTCCAAGACCTTCACCACCCTCGAAACCATCACCAACGCGCAATCGGCCCGCGCCTGGTCAGTGAATGGCCTGGGCGGTGACGAATCGGCTGTCGCAAAGCACTTCGTCGCCGTGTCCACCAACGCAGCGGGCGTTTCCAAGTTCGGCATCGACACCGCCAACATGTTCGGCTTCTGGGACTGGGTGGGTGGCCGCTACTCCTATGACTCGGCCATCGGGTTCTCGCTCATGGTGGCGATCGGGCCGGCGGCGTTCGCCGACATGCTGGCCGGGTTCCACGCCGTCGACCGGCACTTCGCCGACACGCCATTCGAGGCCAACCTGCCCGTGCTGCAGGGGATGCTGAACGTCTGGTACGCCAACTTCTTCGGCGCCGAGACCCATGCCGTCCTGCCCTACAGCCAGCGCCTGGCCCGCTTTCCGGCCTATCTACAGCAGCTCACCATGGAGTCCAACGGCAAGTCGGTGCGACGCGACGGGTCCCCGGTCGAGGGGAGCACCGGCGAGATCTTCTGGGGCGAGCCGGGCACCAACGGCCAGCACGCCTTCTACCAGCTGATCCACCAGGGAACCCGGCTGATACCGGCTGACTTCATCGGGTTCGCGATCTCCACCCACGAGGACGGCGACCGTCAGGACCTGCTGATGGCCAACTGCCTCGCCCAGACGCGGGCCCTGGCGTTCGGCCGGACGGCGGAGGAGGTGGCGGCCGAGGGGACGCCGGCCGACGTCGTCCCGCACAAGGTGATGCCCGGCAACCACCCGACCTCGACCATCCTGGCGTCCGAGCTCACCCCGTCGGTGCTGGGGCAGCTGGTCGCCCTCTACGAGCACACGGTGTTCGTGGAGGGGGCGGTGTGGGGGATCGACTCGTTCGACCAGTGGGGAGTGGAGCTCGGCAAGGTGATGGCCGGCCAGCTCGGGCCAGCGCTCAGCGCCGACGGGGCACCCGATCTCGCGGACCTGGACAGTTCGACGGCCCAGCTGGTCCGGACCTACCGGGGCATGCGGGGGCGTCCCGCCTGAGCCGCCGACTCCGACGCCGTCGGGTTCAGGCCGACGAGAGCGCCGACCAGAGCGCCCGGTAGCTGGGGTAGGTGATGGCGTCGGTCACGTACCCGGCCCGTTCGAGCTCGGCGTGGTACCGGGGCAGGTTGCGCCACGGCACCCCCATGTCGACGTGGTGGGCCAGGTGCCAGCCGGTGTTGTAGGGCACGAACCAGAACCGGGCGAGCCAGCCCTGGCGCACGTTGTGGGTGGTGGCCCGTCGGTCCGGACTGGCCTCCAGGCCACCGTGCTCGGCGATGGCCCGCAACCGGTTGATCACCCGCCACTGCGTCATCCACGGCAGCCACCACAGCAGGGGGTAGATCCACCAGCGCCCCGTGGTCGCCCACAGCACGGCCCACAGGACGACCTGCACGCCGATGATCGACAGCGAGGTGCGCCGGTAGGCGGGGTACTTCAGCGACGTGAACAGCGGCGTGAAGTTCTTCCACCCCGAGATGCCGACGGCGTCACGCACCAGGCGGCGGGTCAGGGCCCGGCGGTCGCACGGGTACCCGCCGTAGAAGGCCAGGTCCGGCTCGTTCGGGCCGAACTCCTCCTTGTGGTGGGCGAAGTGGCCGCGCCGGTAGAGGCCGATCGGGGTCCAGGTGGGGTAGGCCACCAGCCAGGTGCCGACCCAGTCGTTGACGCGCTTGTTCGTGAACAGCAGCTTGTGCGCCGCCTCGTGCATGAGGATGGCGAACCGGGCGTACATCGGCCCCATGAGCANNTGCGGCGGAGGTCGGCGCGCAGCTCCGGGCGCGCCTTGCCGTTGTCGAGCAGGCGGTCCGTGGGGAGGACGTCGGGGCGGGCGGTCTTGTCGGCCACCATGGTGGGTGCCATGCCCGCTACATTACATTTCTGTGCCAACTGGATCAATCCCGTAATACGGTGACCGAACGGACGACGGCGGTGCCCGGTCACGCCCCGGTGGGGGCGCCGACGCTGACCGCCCGGTCGGTGCT
>PMFY01000386.1 GCA_003157945.1 Acidimicrobiaceae bacterium
CTTCGAGACCGGGCTGCCGACCAGGTACTACTTCGACCGCCTGGACGTCCGCTTCGAGCACCTCCAGGCGAGCGACACGGTGACCTCCTGCCCGTACAAGGGGACGACCAGCTCGTACTGGTCGGTCGCCATCGACGGGAGTGTGGAGCCTGATCTCGCCTGGGCCTACGACTTCCCGACCCGGCAGCTCCTGCCGATCGCCGGGTTGATCTCCTTCTACAACGAGAAGGTCGACATCACCGTCGACGGCACCCGCCTGGATCGACCGGACACCCACTTCTCGTAGTCGGCGCCCGGCGTGGGTCCGGCAACCGGAGCCCCCGACCCCACCGGAGCTCAGCCCGGGCGCGCCACCGCTGCGCAGCGGATGCAGGTCCGAGTGGCCGGCAACGCCTCGAGGCGGGCCGGAGCGATCTCCCGTCCGCAGACCTCGCATTGCGCATAGGTGCCGGCCGACAACTTCGCCAGGGCCCGCTCGAGGTCCTCCAGCGTGGACTCGGCATCGGCCAGGAGCGCGGCCACCCGGGCACGCTCGAACGCCAGCGTCGAGCCCTCCGGGTCGTGCTCGTCGTCACCGTTCGCATCCTCCGAGTCGCCGGCGAGCCAGGCGAACTCGGTCGTGAGCGCGCCGACCCGCTCCGACGCCGACGCCCGTGCCGCCTCGAGGTGGGTGCGGGCGGACGACTCGTGCATCCCCCATTCGTAGCGCGCGGTGACGGGGGGGACCTGCCCGTGCCCTACAGGCTGAATGTCGTGCCGCCCAGCAGCGTCAGCTTGCCGGACTTCGACGCGCAGGTGGTGCCGTAGATCGGGTCCCCGGCCGTCGTGTACGACGACGTGCCGCCGGCCACGGTGCCCGAGAAGTCGTACTCGACATGTCCCTTCGCACACGCCCCCTGACCCGGGGACGTCGGCGCGCCGAGCGACACGGTCGTGGTGCGGCCACTCTTCGACCAGGTGAAGAACGTGCCGGTCGGGTCGAGCACCGCCTTGGCGTACCCCGCGGTGCCCGGCGAGCAGCCGGAGACGGTGATCGATCCACCCAACGTGCCCGACAGCTTCGAGCACGCGATCGGCGCGCGATAGGTGAACTGGTCCGCCCGGCTCCGGGCACTGGTCCCCCCGATCGTGGTCACGCTCAGGTCCACCGCTTCGAGGGACTCGCCGGCCGGAGAGGTGACCGTCATCGACGTGTCGCTGGTCGGCACCCCGTAGACGGTGATCTCCCCGAACGACACCGACGTGGCCCCGGTCAGTCCGGTTCCGGTGATGGTCACGGGCGTGCCCCCGGTCAGTGGACCGATGTCGGGACTGACGGAGGTGATGACGGGAGCCACGACGTACGTGTACTGATCCGCCGACGACGGCGCGCCGGTGCCGGCCGCCGAGGTGACCGACACGTCGACCGTGTCGTCCCCGAGGGAGATCGGGTCAGCCGGTGTCGTGACCGTGATGGCCGTGTCGTCCACCACGGTGAAGGACGAGGCGGCGAGGGGACCGAAGTCGACCGACGTGGCCCCGAGGAACCCGACGCCGGTGACCGTCTCCGACGTCCCTCCGACGGCCGGCCCGGCGGTCACGGACAGACCCGTGATCGTCGGCAGGGAGTAGGTGAACTGGTCGGCGGCCGAGGTCGCGCTCGTGCCCTCGGACGAGGCGACGGTCACGTCGACCGCGGTGTCGGCGGTGACCGCGTCGGGTGGGGTCGTGACGGTGATCGTGGTGTCGTCCACCACGGTGAAGGCCACGGGCGTCGACCCGAACTGGACGCGGCCGGCGTTGGTGAAGCCGGTTCCGGAGATGGTCTCGGACTCGCCGCCGACCGTCGAGCCCGAGGTGACCGACAGGCCGGTGACCCGGGGCACCGGGACGAACCCCGTGGCCCACTGGAAGTAGGTGGTGGTCCCGGACTGGTACTCCTCGTTGCCGTAGGCGTCGAAGGCGGTGAAGCCGGGGCCGGCGCCCGGGGTCGAGGTGAGCGCACCGAGCGTGAGGAGGTGTCCGGCGTCGTCCCAGACGGCACCGGTGCTGGCCGTGTAGGTGGCATGCCCGCCACCGCCCTTGCCGCTGCCGCTGCACGTGGTCGCGACGGTGACGTCGGCGGCCGGAAACCCGGTCGTCGGGTCGAATCCCTCCGCGGTCACGTTCTCCTGGACCGGGGTGCAACTGTGGCCGAGCAGCCCGTAGGCCACGCTCGAGGGGATCGTCAGGGCGATCGCCGGGGCCGCCGCCCCGGCGACGTGGGCCGGAGCGGCGAGGGTGGCGCCCCCGGTGACGACGGCAACGGCGAGCAGGCGTCGAATCATGGTGGTCCTCCGGGGTTGCGAGCGCGGGGTGCTGCCCCTGTGCCCCACCCATCGACGATGGCGGGCCTCCGTTACAGCCGAGTCCCGACGCACCTGGTCAACTGTCGGGCGGAGGGGACGAACTCCCGCCAGGTGCGCACCTGCACCCACCTCGACGAGCCGCTGACCAGGCAATCTATGAAAATCGGAACGGAACGGTTGCGTTCCGTTGTGACCCGCCGTACAATGATCGGGACGGAACCGTTCCGTTCCATTCGTCGGAGAGCACACCATGGTCGTCACCGAGACGGAGATCATCGAGTCGGAGGAGCGCCCGTCCGGTACGCGTGCCGCCCGGCGTCAGGCGATCCTCGACGCCGCCCTCGCCCTCCTGATGGAGGTCGGCTACGACCGCATGAGCATGGATGCGCTGGCCGAGCGGGCCCGGGCCGGCAAGGCCACGATCTACCGCCACTGGGCCGGTAAGGCCGAGGTCGTGGTCGAGGCCATCCGCTGCCGGAAGTGCGACGAGTTCTCGGCGCCGGAGGACACCGGCTCGCTGCGCGGCGACCTGCTGGCTGCGCTGGACCACAGCCGCGAGTCCTTCACCGAGGAGGAC
>PMFY01000007.1 GCA_003157945.1 Acidimicrobiaceae bacterium
TTCCGCGAGCGCCTCTGGAGTTTGGGCCCTGAGGTCAGGCCGAGACCCGCTGACTCGACAGCCGCTCCTGCCTCGGGACCTCGCCAGGATTGCTCTTCGCCAGCGACGCTCCGGCAGGGGTTCGAACAAAGTCGCATTGCTTCACCTGCCGACCATGCGGCAGCCTCCGAAGAGTCAGAATTCGGCCATCCTCCACACTCAGCCGGCACATAACCCCTGGTCAACAGCCCACAAGGGGTTCGAACATCGTCCCATAACCTCCACCCGTTGCGCTTGACCCCACAGGCCGGGCCACCGACTGGGGTGACTCGGCACTCCGGAGGGTCTCGCCCCAGATCCGTGCCGAACCAGCTACGTGACCGGGTTCGTCGCGACCGACGCCGATCCGGTAACGATCGGATTGCGAGCCTCGACGACGATGGTGTGACTGGCTCCAGGTCGGATCCCCGAGACGACGCTGCTGGTGGCCGGCGGAGCCCGCTGTGACGCCTGCGCAGCCGCAGCCGGGGCCGGCCACGATCACATACGCCGTGCCCGGCTCACCGCCGTCCGATCTCGGCGGACCCCACGAGGGACACCCGATCCGTCCACCACCGGGGAGGGCGTGAGCGACGCCTACGGCGGCGAGTTCGCCGACGTCACGATCGAGACGACCGGACTGACGATGCTCGGCGAGAAATCGGCGACACCGACGTTGCGGACAGGAGCAAAGGAACCCGTGACCGAGGAACCGTCGATGACCGGGAACGATGTTCCGGTGTCGGGTCGACTCCCGTTGGAGAGCACCGTCAATGTTCCCCGTATCGCCACCGCTCCCGACACCCAGAGTGCACCCGCGCTCGGAGTACCGGACGGGTTGCTCACCGTGTCCTCGAACGTGCCGGCCGTCTGTGTGTAACTTCCGTCGAGCCAGAAGGACGCCGGAGCGCCGTCCAGTGTCGGCGTGAAGAGCGCTCTGCCCGAGACCGCCACCGCGCCGGTGAGCATGCCGAACCCGGACATGGTTCCGCCGGTGATCGTGAAGGCCCGGCTGCCGACATTGATGCAGGCGTTCGGATCGAGGAAGGTGAACGAGCCTCCGGTCATGGTGAATGTTCCGGAGTCCTGCCAGTTGACAGCATCGCCCGGGTCTCCGGCCGTGCCGAGAATGACGGTGCCCGCCGACCTGACGCTCCCGGTCCCGAGGTACACACTGTCGTCGAGCGCGAGCGTGCCCGTGGCCTTGATGGTCGAGAGCGAATCGACGGCGTTGGAGCCGTCGGTCGAGTTCTCGATCTCGCCTGCACCGGAAAGTGTCACGTCCGCTGCGAGCGTGGTGATCTCGCCAGGAAGGCTGAGGGTGCCGGCCGCCGTCCATGCTCCACCGGTCAGCTTCGTTCCCCTCAGGTTCGCCGGCGGGTTCGTGAGCTGCAGTGTCGTGCCTTCGCCCGCCTCCACCGATCCGTGGTTGACGAGGTGCGGGGCCTCGATCACGGCCGAGCCCCCACTGGCTACGGTGATCGTGCTCCCATTGGTGAAGGTCCCCGGAGCGCACAGCACTTCGCCATCCGCGAGCTGGAGCGGCGCGTTCTCCGTCGAGCCCCAGGCCAACGTGACCGTACACGCGGGGAGCGCACGGGAGGTCGCCGCGGCGCCGGGGACCGCCGCCGACCAGGGAACGACCAGACCAACTGCCACAAGTGCCACCCCGGCAACCGCTCTCCTCATCATCGTGTGGCACCTCTCACTCGACGGCCCGACCGTGAACCCACCTCACCACCATCTCACGCCTCTCTGGGTGTCATGTCAACGGGGTACGACGACAGGAGGCCCGACCGACCACACCTCCCCCGCGGGGCGACCGGACGACCCCGTGGTCCGTCCGGTCCCGCCGACCGATGGAGCAGCGACTCCCGGTCTGAAGTGACGTGCATCAGGTGTCGTCGCTCGTCTGCGTGACCCCTGGGCTGACGTTCATCGCCAGGCCGATGAACCGCTCGAACGCTCGTTGCACCCCTTCTCGATCCCCCGTCGCCAGGAGGTCCAGGAGAAGGCCGCGCACCACGGCGAGGCCGAGCCGGGCATCCGCGCGAGCGTCACCCGGGTCTGCACCGTCGGCCACCAACGAGTCCGTGGCGGGTCCGAGCCAGGACTCCATGGCTCTGTCCAGGAACCCCTCCAGCCCCGGTCGGTCTCGTAGCGCCAGCGAGTACAGCTCGAAGAACAGTCGCTCCTGGGGCCAGAGACTCGGATCGCTCACCCGCTCCCAGGTCTTCGTGAAGCCGTCGAGGTCGACGTCATCCCCGAACGTCGCTTCCCGCTGGCGCTCCTCGACGGCATCGGTGACCGCGAGGAGCAGTCCTTCGCGGCTGCCGAAGTGGTACAGGAGCATGCGGTGGCTGGTCCCGATCGCCGCGGCGAGCTCGCGCAGACTGAGGTCGGCGATGCCCTGGTGCATGGCGTGCGAGACCGCCAGGTCCAGCAGTCGGGAGCGAGCTTGCGAAGTGGTCACGACAAAACGTACCATCTGGTACATGTTCCAATTGGTACAGACTGGAGGTCAGATGGGTACCCAGCTGCGCGTCGAGGCGAAGGCGGTGACCAGAGCCTCCCGAGAACTGGTGTGGTCCATGGTGAGCGACGCATCGGCGTACGCACGATGGGGCCCGTGGGATGCGAGTGGCGAGGAGACGTCAGACGACGGCGGCGGAGAACAAGGCGTCGGGTCCGTCCGCTGGATGAGGTTGGGCAGAACACGGACCGTGGAGAGGATTCTCGAGATCGAGCCCGCCCATCGGCTGGTCTACACCGTCGTCCGCGGCGTCCCGGTTCGCAACTATCGGGCCGAGGTCGTACTGGATCCGCTCGACTCCGGAACCGCGATCAGATGGATCGCCACGTGGGATCGCACGATCCTGGGTCGAATCGTCCACCGCCGCCTGGCGACGTTCTACCCGGAGATGGTGAACCAGTTGGTGGCGAGTGCGGATGCGGCCACCGCAACCGGTGGCGGTGGTGCCTGAGCCTGCTGGCTGCTCGAACGACGTTCGGGTGTGCCGATCAGTCCCGGCCCGGATCGCCGGCGATCACCGTCGACATCGGCTCAGCTGATGTCGGGTGCCGGTGCTCCGTGCCGCGCGTATGGGAAGAGGCCCTCGGGGTCGTACCGGGCGCGGATCGGGTCGAGACGGTCGTGCTGCTCGGCTGTCCACGACTGCGCAACCGCGTCCGCGCCGTTGGCCCGCCCCACGAAATTGACGAGGGTCACGGGTGCACACCACGGTTCTACCGCAGCCAGTGCGCCTCGGACAGCATCGATCCGGTCCGAATCGGTGAGCGTGGGGACAGGAGCGCCATAGACGTTGAACAGGTGAGGGGTGGAACGGCCTCCCACCGCATCTCCCTCCGACGGCCCGAGCCGCGTTGCCCGGCCCAGGGTCCTGATCTCGACCGACGCCAATGGGCGATCGGCCGCCAGATCAGCTGCGCCGAGCACGGCATCGACGCCATCAACGTGCCGGACGGCCCGCGCGCCAGCGCCCGCATGNNTGCGCCGAGCACGGCATCGACGGTGCCCGCGTCGAGCGTGGCCAACGACTTCGTGCCACTCACCACGGCCATCGGGTCCCGTGGATCGCCGTGGATGGTACCGAGCTGGCCATACGGGAGGTCACCGACGGTGTCGAGCACCGGCTGGGCCACACCTCGGATCTCGTCGATCTGAGCCTGCGCGGCATCGCCCCGGTCCAGGCTGGCGAACCGGACATGTACGACGTGCCGACCACGGATCGCGTCGGGAAGCTCGGCCACGGGTGGCAGGCGGAGCAGTGCGATCGACGCGGTCGACGATCCGGGAAGCGACGGTGCCCAGTCCGCGTACGAGGTGAGGACTTCGGATGCGTCCTCGGCCGAGAAGTACAGCCCGCCGCCGTACACGTGGGTCANNAGAACAGATCAGCGTGGTCGTCTTCGCAAGCGGTGATGGGCCCGTGCGCAGGTGTCACGATGTCGAAGGAGCGGACGTGGTCGCTGCTGAACCCCGCGGACCTCGCCAGGGGACCGAGCCCGCCTCCGAGGAGGTAGCCGACCACACCTACACCTGGCGCCGAGCCGCAGGGAGGGGCGAGACCGTGTGGGACCGTTGCCGCCAGGACGGGTTCCCACGTCGAACCGGCCCCCACCCGAGCGGTGCGGTCGGTCACGGTGACGTCGACAGCATCAAGATGCCGCAGAGTGATGGCCACTCCGTCGCGCACACCGTGGAGCCGGCCATGCCCCGCTCCCATCACGGTGAGGGTCTCGCCGCGATCGGCCACCACCTCGATCGCGATCGAGACATCGGCTGGCGTGTGAGCGTCGATCACGATGTCCGGTGCGAACAGGACTGAACGGTCGAACCCGGCCACAGCCGTCTCATATCCCTCATCGCCAGGCTCCAGCACGGACGACACCCCCGCTCGAGTCAGCGCAGTTGCGATGTCCATCTTCCTGGACCTCCCTTTCGTCTGCAGTTCACGGGGACCCGGGACGAGCGGTGGGTGGCCCTTTCGAAGCCGACGGCACCCCCGTCCTGGTCCTGCGCACCCGACCCATGGTGGACACGAGCGTTCAAGCGTCCACCGGGGCGGGTGCGGGACGGAGCGACAAGGTGCAGATCACGTCGGTCCCGTTGGCGACCCCGACGGTCAGCATGGAGACCATGACGATCGCCTGGCCGAGCGCGTTCACCGCGGGGCCTCAGCGCCACCGAGATCGAGTGGAGGCAGCATCCCCACGGCCTGGAACACCTCGAGAAGGTTGATCTCGTCCCAATGCTCCACGAACTCACCGTTCTCGACCCTCCAGATGTCGATGGATCGCATCTCGATCGGGTTTCCGGTCGCCGGCATGCCCCAGAGAGGCCCGAGGTGGGTTCCCCGATAGACGAAACGACCGACCACACGGTCACCGTTCACCACCAGGTCCTCCATCGTGCCGACGACGTCGGGGAATGCCGCGAAGAAGTCGGCCCAGAAGACTCGATTGCCTTCGCGTCCATCGTCCACGAACGCGTTGTGGTTGATGTAGTCGACAGAGACGAAGTCGTCGACAGCATCGGCGTCGTGGTCGTTCAACATACCGAGGAAGCGCTCAGCGAGGACGGTCCCGTCGACATGGCTCTCTGACATGGCAATTCTCCTTCCGGCACTCACCCTGAGCGCTCTGCTTGCTAGCAATGCTAACTATTCTAGCGTTATTTGTCAACATTGCTAGATGTTCTAGCGATGATAGGATCGCGGCATGACCAGACGAGACCGTCGCGAGCGAGAACTGGCCGAGCGGCGCCAGGAGATCGTCAACGCCGCCCGGCAGCTGGCCGAAGCGGAAGGCTGGGAGTCGGTGACCACCCGCCGGTTGGCTGACCGCATCGAGTACAGCCAACCGGTCCTCTACAGCCACTTCGACGGGAAAGTGGCCATCGTGACCGCGGTGGCTCTCGAGGGATACGACGAACTGGGGACTCTGTTGCACACCGCCCGCCAGCAGGCCGGTTCGGCCGAGGCCGAACCTCGAGCGGTGGCCTCCGCCTACTTGGAGTTTGCCCGTGCGAACCCGGCACTCTACGAGGCCATGTTCGCCATGCACATCGATCTGCGGTTCGCAGAGGCCGACACAGCTGCTCCGGTACGGCAGTGCTTCGTCGAGCTGCGGGACGCACTGGCGCCTGTGGCCGGCGTCCGCGACGTGGAGACGTTCACCGAGATCGCCTGGAGTGGTCTCCACGGACTGGCAACACTCTCCCGGGCCGGCAGATTGCGGCCCGACTTCTACGACCAGCGCCTGTCCATGCTCATGGATCAACTCTCCCCTACGCACAGCTGAAGGGGAACGTCCCGTCCGACCCGCCCGTCCACGGTGCCGGGGTCATCGCCGCCCGGACCCGGTATGCCAACGCTCAGGCCAGGCGCCACCTGAGTCGTCCGGGTTGACGTGGCGCCCGTGACCTGACGGCTCACCCAGTTCGTCCCCCTGGGCAAGATCGGAATCGGCCTTCTCCCACCGGTCGTCAGGAACACACAGCTCCGCGTCGCCCCGCAGCCGATCAGTCTCGGAAGTAGTGGCCCTCGTTGAGGTCGTCGACGATCCCGGAATGGGTCGGATGCCAGTCCAGCAGCTCCTGGGTGAGCGTGCTCGACGCCGGGTTGTCCAAGGAGATGAAGAAGGTCAGGAAGTCGAAGTAGTCGACGATCTCCTCCGGCGGAATGCTGAGTGCCGGCACACCCAGATTGCCCCCGATCGCTTCGGCGATCTCTTTGAGTCGCACACCCTCATCGCCGACGGCGTGAAGTCGGGTCCCAGCCGGGGCACCTTCGAGCGCGAGGCGGTAGAGGCGCGCGGCGTCGACCGAGTGCACGGCGGGCCAACGATTCGAGCCGTCACCGGGGTAGCCGGCCTTGCCCTTGGCCCGGGCGAACGAGATCAGGGCCGGCGTATAGCCAGTGTGGTCGAACTGACTGTGCACCAGGGGAGGTGGCCGCACGACGGACGACCGGATACCGCGGTCGGCAAAGGCGATCACGGCATTCTCGGCGTCGATGCCAGGGCCGGCGGGCGGGATGTCGATTTCGGTTCCCACTCCCTCCACGCCCCCGAAGGCCAGAGGAATGGTTCCCGATGTCCCGACGAACGGGTTTCCCGTCCCGGCCAACACCTCACCCATCGCCTCGATGGCCGACAGATCGGCGCCCAACGGCTCATCGAGTCCTCGAGTGACCTCCAGGAGCGCGAGATGATCAAGATGGCCGCCCTGAAGGACGCCGTTGGAGTGGCACTGCAATCGCGGAGTGTCCCGGGATCGGGGGCGGGCCTGACCGCGCGGGTAGGGGTAGCGGTATTCCAGACGGCGTTTGAACGCTGGGCCCATACGGACGGGTCAGCCGACTTTCCGTCCCTCATCTACGCAGCACTCGATGATCTGCGTGCGGCAATCAACCCCGTGGCCCGCCCCGCGTCGCCACCCTCACCGGGAACGAGTTGAGTCTCCGGAACACTCCGGNNCCTGACCGCGGTACGGGCACGGGCGACGACGGCGTGATCTTCGTGAAGGACGCTCACGATGTTCGTCCCGGCATGGATGGCACCGAGATCGAATGCGAGCTGCCCGGGGTCGGTGCCTGGCGGCAGATCACCCTTCTCGACCGCAACATTGGCTTCGCTCCCGAGAAGGTCTCGCCACCGCTGGTGGATTCGGGCCACTCCGCGCCCGGGGCGTGCCCCGATCTCAGCGGAAGCGACCGAGCGGACCGTGTCGTCGCGCCGAACTGCAGAAGTGCTGGATGTGGTCGGCCATGGCGATGGCCAGTTCGAGCGTGGTCCGCCACTTCCGCCGGTCGAGCAGCTCGATCCGCATCGAGCCCCGGGACGACTCCACCGGGGCGTCGTCGTAGCCGTCGCCGGCAGTGATCAGGGAGCCTGTGGGTGGATCGTCTCGCCTCGGG
>PMFY01000401.1 GCA_003157945.1 Acidimicrobiaceae bacterium
TCGTCGAAGGCGTTCCACTCGTAGCCGAAGCTGGCGAGCGTGCGCCCGGTGGAACCGGCCCGCTCCGCCACGGCGGAGAAGTCCACGAAGCCGTCCCGCTTGGCGAACCCGTGCCCACCGTCGCAGACGACCTCGGCCGCACCATCCGTCATCGGCGCCCCACACCGCGGGCACCGCAGACGATCCACGATCAGGTCCGGCACTGCCTGCTTGTCGTTGTCGAGCACACCCCTACCCCTGTACGGCCGCCGCAGCCTACGGATCCATCACTCTAGCGTNNGCCACCCGGGCGATCCGCGGGCCGGACCGGGCGCCCGGCCACCACGGGTGGCGATGCGGACCTCCAGGTGGGGCCGGCCCCCCGGGGTCGCGCCCCCCTGCCATATCATCTCCTCCATGGTGAACCCCCCGACCTCGTCTGACGCGGTCCCGCCGGCGCCACCGGTCCGCAGTCCCCCACCGAAGCAGCCGGACCTCGCCCACCGGCTGCGCTGGGGATGGCGCTTCGCCACCGCCGACCTCCGGGCCCGCCCGTCATTCGTGATCCTGGGCACCCAGCGGGGCGGCACCACGTCCCTCTTCCGGTGGCTGGCCACGCACCCGGACATCGACCCCCCGACGAAGAAAGAGGTCCACTACTTCGACGCGCTCTACGACCAGGGTCCCCGGTGGTACCGATCACACTTTCCGATCACCCGGCACGGACACATCACCGGCGAAGGTAGCCCGTACATGCTGTTCCACCCGCTGGCCCCGGCCCGGGCGGCGCGCGACCTCCCGGAGTCCACCAAGTTCGTCATCCTCCTCCGGGAACCCGTGCAGCGCACCATCTCCCACTACTGGTTCTCGCGTCGACGCCGGCGATTCGAGACCGAGCCCATCGAACGGGCCCTCGCCCTCGAGCCGGAGCGGTTGGCCGGACAGACCGTGCGGGTGCTGCGCGGCGAGAACAGCGACGCCCACTCCGGGTACTCCTACGTCAGCCGGAGTGAGTACGCGGGGCAGGTGCGCCGGTGGTTCGACGCCGTAGGGCGCGACCGCATCCTGATCGTCGAGAGCGAGCAGATGTACACCGATCCGGCCGCATCGGCCGCCATCGTCGAGTGGATCGGACTGACCCCGCACGGTGACCCGTTCCCCGCCATCCACGAGTCGGTGCGCCTCGACACCGAGAGCCCCGAGCTGCTGGCCCAGCTGGCGGCCCACTTCGAGCCCCACAACCAGGAGCTCTTCGAGCTGCTCGGCTACGAGCTGTGGACCGGGCCGAAGGCGTAGCCACCCACCCGGAGTCCGAATCTAGTCGGCGGTGGCCACGGCGATGATCTCGTCCAGGGCCAGCCGGGGCGGAAAGATGGCCTGGGCGCAGAACGACGCGACCTTCCGCAGCGGCGTGGGGCTGGTGTGGCCGGCGAACATGATCTCCACCTTCGAGAAGCCGTTGATCTCGAGCGTGTGTCGGAGCGTGTCCTCGCAGAACCAGCAGGTGTGCTCCGGGTGCACCTGGCCGTGCCCGCCCCAGCGGTAGACGAAGTTCCCCACGTAGAACGCGTTCGGTGTCGTGAGCACGAGTCTGCCGCCCGGGTCGAGGTGCCGGTGCACGTTGGCCAGGAACCCGCGGAAGTCGTCGAGGTGCTCGATGAGCTCGCCGGCGAATACCGTGTCGAACTTGCGCCCCAGGTCGAACTCCCGGGCATCGGTCAATTGGACGTTGTAGCCCTCGGCCTGCAACTTCTCGATGGTGGCACCGTTGATGTCGATGCCCACCAGATCGGTGACCTCCTTGGACAGGAGGCCGTGCAGCCAGTCGGGGCGGCCGAACCGGGACGCGCAGCCGATGTCGAGGACCGAGCCGTCGCCCAGCAGCGGCCGGACGACCTCGTAGCGGTCGGCGAGCGAACCCTCGCCCCACGGGCCGTCCCCCCAGTTGGGTTGCAGGAAGTGCCCCGTGGCCACGCCGTCGGACGCCACGCCCGTCGATGCCTGCGTCCGGTTGCCTCGTGTGCCCATGTCGACCTACCCCTCTGTGCGACGTTCCCTGTCCACCCTGTCCACCTCGTGTGGGTGGTGGCCCCGCCGCCAGGACATTTTCCTGCGTGAGGCTACCATCCGCGCCGCGTTTCCCGGCGAGGAGGGGTGCGACGGGACGGACGCCGGCGCAGCCTCCGCCCGACGACGACATGCCCGGGACCCGGGGGCCGCAGTGGACCACAACTGCGGTACCATGCCCGGGTCCCCGCTGACGTTGCCGCCACCTGGACGACCTCGAGAGATGGTTGAGAAATGACTGACGCCAAGGCGCCCCAGATCGCGGCTCTCGTGCTCTCGCACAACGCCCCGCAGGCACTGGCCCGCTGTGTGTCGGCGATCGGGGCCCAGACGCAGCGGCCGGGGTGGATCGTCGTGGTGGACAACGCCAGTTCGCCGCCGGTCGACGCCGCGTCGCTCCCGTCGGTCGGCATCCCCCTGCGGGTCGTCCGCTCCGACACCAACCTCGGACCGGCGGGCGGATGGGCCATCGCACTGCGGGACTTCCTGGAGGGTGACGGCACCCAGGCCTGGATCATGGACGACGACATCGTCCCGGAGCCCGAGTGCCTGGAACGGCTGTGGGCGGCGGTCAGCGACGACCCGACGTCGGCCTTCGCCGTGCCGGTGTCGATCCAGCCCGACGGTGCCGTCGGGCGCTGGGGCTCGTGGTGCGGGCTCGTGATCGCGCGCCAGATCGTCGAGAAGGTCGGGCTCCCCATGGAAGAGCTCTTCTGGTGGGCCGAGGACACCGAGTACTGCCACTGGCGCATCCCGAACGCCGGCTATCCGCTCCGGTTCATCGAGGACGCCGTGGTCCATCACGACGCCATCCGGCAGGGTGGTGACCTGCCGACGTGGAAGTACTACTACGAGTCACGCAACATGCTCTATTTCCACTGGCACATCATGCACAGGACCGGCCGGTACCCGCGCAACTTCGCCCGGCTGATCGGGCGGGCGGCGGTGCGGCAGAAGCAGGCCAAACTCGCCAGCCTGTGGGCGATCGCCAAGGGCTTCGTCGACGGGGCGTTCGGACGCCTCGGCATCCGCTACCCCATCGTCCCGCTCCGCGAGCGCAATCTCTGAGCATCCCCCGCCCGACGGCGGTGGATCCGNNCCTCAGGGGACGAACTCCTCCTGATCCCACGTCGTCAGGGGGAACTGCGCCAGTACCTGCTGCATGGTGGCGATCTGCGCCGGGGTGAGGCGCTGCTTCCACAGGTCCGCCTGGTCCGCCGATACCCGTTGGGTGGGGAATCCCACGCCAGGGCGGTCATTCGAGACGAGGTACTCCTCGGCCCGGCTGGTCCACTCGAGGCCGAGCTCGTCGTAGAGCTGCCGGAACTGGTTGATCGGCTGGACACAGAGCTGCTCGTGGGTGCGACCCACCCAGGTGGGCTGACGGGCCAACGACCGCTCGAGGGCGAGGTCGAGCACGCCGACCTGCCACACCAGTCGCTCGAACGCATCGGCTCCCGGTGCCGGGAGCTCGCCGCGATCCACCATGCTCCGGATCTTCGGGTCCTGGTCGAGTCGCACGTACCGGTCGTTCAGGTCGAGTGAGAGCCAGCTGGCCAGGACGTTGCCGGGATGCCGGAACAGGACCAGCACGTCGACGTCGAACACCGACGCCAGCCATTCCAGGGCCAGGCCCATGTACACGGTCTTGACGAAGACGCGCCGGCGTGGTCCGACGGGGGGCGACCGGTGGCCCGGGGGGGCGCCGAGCAGGCCGGCCAGTCGCATGAGCGGCGCCCACTGCCCCTCGTAGTAGCGGCGGATCTCCGCAGGCCGGACGGCGCGCAACAGCAGCTCGGTGGCGTGGATCCGGGAGTCCCCCGGCGCCCCGTCCATCACCCAGGACCAAAGCGACGCGAGCCGGTCGTCACGGTCTTCCGGGCCCCTCACGGGGTACCGGCCGCTCCTGCGCTTCGCCCAGATCGCCGGAGCCGAGTGCGCCTCGTTGTCGGGCTCCATGAGCGGGACGAGGGACGGATCCGCGCCGAGTGCCCGCATCGTCCAGGTAGTGCCGGATCGGGGGATCCCCGCCAGCACGAGGGGCCGGCTGCTGCCGGGCGCGGGGTCCGTCACCGGACCCGGTCCACCGACCGCGGCATCGGCTGGACGCTGTCCCCTGGCCCCACCCCGGTCGTCACAGCGGGCAAGTGTTGCACAGTTGGGCAGGCGGCGTTCCGTTCTGGACCCCGGTCCCACCGCTCCCCCCGCACCACTCGTCCGGGGGTCCGGTTCGGGCGCATCGCACAGCGAACGCCCGACCGGTGACCAACTACGCTTCGTCGGCGGCGACGAGCCGAGTCACCGAGGAGCGCCATGATCCACATCCTGACCGTCCACTGGATGGACCCCAAGTGGATCGAGCCCCAGCTGTCGTACCTGCGGCGCAACGTGGAGGAGCCCTATCGGACGTGGGCTTCGCTCGAAGGCATCCCGGACCCGATGGACCGTGCCCGGTTCGACGTGGTCGAGGACGGCGAGGGGATGCATGCGGACAAGCTGAACTCGTTGGCTGCGCTGGTCACCGACACGGCCGACGCCGACGACCTGCTCGTCTTCATCGACGGTGACGCCTTCCCGATCCGGCCGATCGCCGGATGGTTGCGCGAACTGCTCCGTGACCATCCGCTGGTGGCCGTCCGACGCGATGAAAACCGGGGCGAACGCCAGCCGCACCCGTCGTTCTGCGCCACGACCGTGGACCTCTGGACGAAGGTCGGCGGTGACTGGCGTGAGGGAGGGACGTGGACGAGTCCCGGTGGGACCCAGGTCACCGACGTGGGCGGCACGCTCTACAACCAGTTGCAGACCGCGGGGATCGACTGGCTGCCGCTGCTGCGGTCCAACACCAACGACCTCCACCCGGTGTGGTTCGCCATCTACGCGGAGCACGTCTACCACCACGGTGCCGGCTTCCGCCGCCGCGTGTCACGCGTCGACGTGGCCGACCACGGGGACCTGGCCTCCCCCCGCCTGCGCGACACGGCCCGCCTCTACCGCGCCCGCCACGAGCATCCGATGGACCTGGTGCGGCGGATCAATCCGGCCACCCTGCGCCGGCTCTGGCAGGGGCTCCGCCAGGAGCTCCCGAACTCGGAGCAGTCGCGCTACCTCGAGGAGGCGACGGCCCTCTCCGACGGGGTCTACGCCGACCTGGTCGACGATCCCGAGTTCTACCGGCGCTTCGAAACGACCTGACTCCGCCGGCTGGTCAGGCGGCCGTCGACCCGGTCGCCCGTCGCCGGGCGTGCACGCGGTACTCGATCGACCGCCACGCGGCCGGCAGCACTTCGTGGGCCACCCGCCGGGCCTTCAACAGCTCGACGTTGTCCGAGCGGTACGGGTGGGCGGGCAGCACCGCCCGCAACGCGTCCCAGGTGCCCGGCACCTGGTGCAGCTGCTCGGCCATGGTCCCGTCGTCGAGGGCGCCGTAGGGCATGGCCAGGTAGTGCTCGACGATCTCGTCGTAGTGTTCCGCCAGGACGGTGGACCGCCGGTCGAGGCCCCGCACCACGCCCAGGCCCGTGGGCGCCCAGTCCACCACGGACACCTCCAGGTCGGGCCGCCAGCGGCGCAGCAGCACGATGAGGCGCCAGACGTCCCCGCTCCACAGGACGGTCGTGCGCTCCCGGGCCGCCCCCTCCTCGCTCTCGGGGAGGCAGTCGTGGATGAGCACGGTGGTCTCCGGGTGCGACGCCCGCTCCAGGTTGATGAAGTCCCGGAGCGCGAACTCGAAGTGGTGCATCCCGTCGATGAAAGCCAGGTCCAGTGGCGCTCCCCCGAGCACTACCCCGAGGTCGTGCGAGGCGAAGAAGTCGTCGCTGGTCTGGGTGAAGACCTCCTGCCCGTGCCGCAGCGGGTGTTCCAGGTGGGGCTCCGGATCGATGCCGACGCACCTCGTGCCGGGCAGTGCCAGGGTCAGCGTCCGACCGGTCGCCACCCCGATCTCGACGTACGTGCGGGGCACGAGGTGCTGCTGGATCAGGTCCATGGCGTCGTAGTACGGGAGACCCGGCTTCACGCACCTCTTGTAGATCCGGTCGACGAGTTCCACGGTGCAGGGATTGTAGGGGACGCACCGCCGGGATCCCACGGCGCCGCCCACGCACCCGCCTCCGTCACCTACCGGGCATCCACCGGTCGAGCCACGACTGCAGCATCAGGACGTCCCAGAGCTCGTAGCCCAGGTCACGGCGCCCCGACAGGTGCAGCTGCCACGCCCGGCGCACGGGGACGGGATCGAGCAGGCCCTGGGTGGTGAGCCGCCGCTCGGCCAGCAGGTCCTCGGCCCACGGACGCAGCGGGCC
>PMFY01000279.1 GCA_003157945.1 Acidimicrobiaceae bacterium
GCCAGGATCACCTGGGTCCCGGCGATGGGCCGGAAGGCGGCCAGGTCGCGCTGCTCCTCCACCCGCCAGTCGTCGACATCGGGAGCCCACGCCACGTCGTGGCGGCCGGCGTCGCGGCGCTCGGCCCGCGACCCCCGTCGGGTGGCGCGGGTGGCGCGGCGTACCGGGAGCCGCAGCCCGGCGACCACGCCGGCCACGAAGACCGCGGCACAGGACCACAGCACCGCCGGCGACCCCGACAGCTTCAGGATGGCCACCGCCGGCAGGGCGAAGACGAACCCGGAGAGCGACGCCAGGAGGCCGAGCCGGGCGTTGAGGGTGGCCAGGTCGGGCTCCACCACGTCCTCACCGGTCACCGGGTCGTCCACGTGGACGACGGGTGGCATGCCGTAGGGCGGGGTCGGGTCGGGGCCGAGGCGGAGGCCCTCGGACGGGCCCGCGGGCGGTGCCGGGCCGCCGTCGCCGGACAGCTCCAGGGCGGCCATCTCGGGCACCAGTGCCCCTTTGGTGACCAGGTAGACCTTGGACAGCACCAGCATCAGGAAGGCCTCGGGGAACAGCAGCAGCGAGTGGATGTCCCGCGCCACGAACGGGCACAGTACGGCGCGCCCCAGGGCCGAGGTCACCACCATGGCCCGGCGGGCCCCGCGGCTCCGGTCGATCAGCGGACCGAGCGCCGGGGCCACCACGGCGAAGGGTCCCATGGTCAACAACAGGTAGAGCAGGACCTTGTCCTTGGCCGCCGTAGGGGAGATGGAGAAGAAGAGCGAGCCCGCCAGCGAGACGGCGAACATGGTGTCCCCCGCCGTCATCAGCACATGGGTCAGGGCCAGCCGGCCGAAGGGGCTGCGCTGGTCGAAGAGGTCGTCGACGGCGGACCGGACCAGGCGGCGGAACTGGTCTCCTCGCTCCTTGACGCCCATGTCGGCATGGTAGGCGGACCCGGCCGGGCGGTAGGCTGATGCGCCCTGCTCCCGCTCACCCCCACCAGGAGATGGCCATGTCCGTCAGCGCCTACGTACTCATCCAGACCGAGGTCGGACGGGCGGCGACCGTGGCCCGCACCGTCCAGGGCGTCGAGGGCGTCGTGACCGCCGAGGGCGTGACCGGCCCCTACGACGTGATCGCCCGGGCCGAGGCCACGACGGTCGACGAGCTGGGCCAGATGGTCGTGGGCCGGATCCAGCTCATCGACGGCATCATCCGCACCGTCACCTGCCCGGTCGTCAACCTCTGAACGCCCCGCGCCCGGGGCGCGGGCGTCGGGTCAGCGGATGGCGCCGGAGCTGCGCAGCTCGGAGACCCGCTGTTCCGACACGCCCCAGTCGGCCAGGGCGTCGTCGCCGTACTGGCCCGGATGGGGCGGCGGGCGGCGGATCTCCCCGGGAGTCGAACCGAACCGCGGCGCGGGGGCGGGTTGGACCACGCCGGCGACCTCGGTGAAGGTACCCCGGACCTGGTTGTGCGGATGGTCGGGCGCCTCGCCCGGCGACAGCACGGGCGCCGCACAGGCATCGGTCCCGGCGAAGACGTCCTCCCACTCGGCGCGGGTCCGGGTGGCGAAGATGGCGGCGAACCGCTCCTTCATGGCCGGCCACGTGGTCCGGTCCAGCTGGGTGGACAGGTCCTCGTGCCCCAGGCCGAGCAGTCCCATGAGCTCGGCGTAGAACTGGGGCTCGATGGCGCCGACGCCGAAGTAGCCACCGTCCGCGCACTCGTAGACCTCGTAGAAGTGGGCGCCGGTGTCGAGCATGTTGGTGCCGCGCTCGTCCTGCCAGACGCCGGCCGACCGCAGGGTGTACGTCATCGCCATGAGCGCGGCCGACCCGTCGACCATGGCGGCGTCGACCACCTGGCCGGCGCCGGTCGTCCGGGCGCTGAGGATGGCGGCCAGCATGCCGAAGGCCAGCAGCATGCCGCCGCCGCCGAAGTCACCCACCAGGTTGAGGGGCGGCAGCGGCCGCTCGCCGGCGCGGCCGATGGCGCCCAGTGCGCCCGACAGCGCGATGTAGTCGATGTCGTGGCCGGCGGTCGTGGCCATGGGCCCGTCCTGGCCCCAGCCCGTCATCCGGCCGTAGACGAGCCGGGCGTTGCGGGCCAGGCACTCCTCGGGCCCGATGCCCAGCCGCTCGGCCACACCCGGCCGGAAGCCCTCCATGAGGCCGTCCGCCCCGGCCACCAGGTCGAGCACCAGGGCCACCCCGTCCGGGTGCTTGAGGTCCACCGCCACCGAGCGTCGGCCGCGGTTCATCAGGTCGACGTGCGCGCCCTCCATGGGCGGGTAGGTGGCCCGGTCGGACCGGTCGATGCGGATGATGTCGGCCCCGGCGTCGGCCAGCATCATGCCGGCGAAGGGGGCCGGGCCGAGGCCGGCCAGCTCGACGATCCGGACGCCCTCGAGCGGCCCGCTCACCGGACACCTCCCCCGGGGGTGGCGGTCCGGGCGGGACCGGGGACGGTCAGGTCGGGCATCGGGCGCTGGCGCGTGGGAAACAGCATGGCGGGATCGTGTCCCAGCCTCGACCGGCGGTCAAATGCGACCGCGGCCCACGGGACCCGGCGTCGGGCTACGAGGGGACGATGCGGAGGATCCGGCCGGTGCCCACGTCGTAGCGCCAACCCTCGACGCGCACGTCGCCCGGCAGCTGGGGGCAGGCCCGGACGAGGCCCACGTCGGCCACCAGTGCGCCGTCCGGGTCCGGCATGGCCAGGAACTCCCAGGACTCGACCCCCTGGACGCCCGAGTCGACCAGGCGTCGGCGCACGTCGGCGTCGTCCTGGTCGGCGAGGGCGCAGTTGGTGTGCTGCATGACGGCGATCTCGGCCACCCCCAGGAACCGGGTGGCGAGCACGAGGGACCGCAGGACGTCCGGGGTGACCCGGGCACCGGCGTTGCGCAGGATCTTGGCGTCGCCGGGATGGAGGCCCAGCATGGTCAGCGGCTCGATCCGGCTGTCCATGCAGGTGACCAGGGCGAATCCCCGGGCCGCCACGGGCGCGATCCCGGCCAGGGCGAATCCGTCGGCGTAGTCGGCGTTGGCATGCAGCAGTTCGTCGAACATCGACCTGCATGGTATGCGGACGTGCGTCGGGACCGGACACCTAGACGCCGGTAGCGTGGCCCCCGTTCGCGGGACGCCCGTCCGGGCCCCGCCACGGGTCGGAGGTCTGGCGGTGACGGCACAGCGGGACGGGACCACGAGGACGGGCACGGGTCCGGGCCGGGTGAACCTCATCGGCGACCACACCGACTACAACCGGGGGCTCGCCCTGCCCATGGCGATCGACCTCGGGGTGACCGTCACCTTCGCGGCCGCGGACGGGGACCGCATCGAGGTCACCTCCGAGGCCTACCCCGACGAGTCCGCCCGGTTCCCGGTCGTCGTCGACCGCGACGACATCGCCACCCTGGCGCCGGCCTGGGCGCGCCTGTGTGCCGCCGTGTCGTCGCTGGCCCGACCGGCGACCGGTGGGACGGTCCACATCACCTCGACGGTGCCCCGCGGCTCGGGTCTGTCGTCGAGCGCGGCCCTGGCCGTGGCGCTGGCCGACGTCTTCGGTGTCGAGGGCGACGCATCGGTGGTGGCCCGACTCTGCCAGGCGGCCGAGCACCGCATCGGGGTGCCCGTCGGCATCATGGATCCCCTGGTGTGCGCCGGCGGGCGGGCCGGCCATGCACTGCGGATCGACACGGACACCGGGGTGACGGACCTGGTGCCGGTGCCGGCGGGCGCCGAGTTCACCGTGGTCGACTCGGGGCAGCGCCGTGACCTCCGCTCCTCCCCCTACGCCCTACGGGTGGCCGAGTGCGAGGCGGCGGCGGCCGTCATCGGCCCGCTCGGCCTCGCCGGCGAGGTGGACCTGCCGGCGCTGCGCGACCCGTTGCTCCGACGTCGGGCCCGGCACGTCGTGCGCGAGTGCGCCCGGGTCGACGGGTTCGCCGAGGCCCTGGTCCGCGACGACCTGGAGGCCGCGGGGGCGCTCATGGACGCCAGCCACGTCAGCCTGGCCGTCGACTTCGAGGCCTCCACCCCGGAGGTGGACGGTCTGGTCGCCGACCTGCGGGCCCGGCCCGGCGTCCTCGGGGTACGCATGACCGGTGCCGGATGGGGCGGGTGCGTCGTCGCCCTCGGGCAACCCGGCGCGCTCGACCCGGTGACACTCGGCCGGCCGGCCTGGCGGGTCACCCCCGTCGACGGCTCGGTCGCCCGCCGCACCCGCTGACCGGCGGGACCGGCTGACCGGCGGGACCGNNAGCATGGCTTCCGGGGGGGGGGGGCGGCGCTAGCTGGCGGCGCGGTGGCGGTGGAAGAAGCCGCGGTGGCCCTTGCGGACCGGCCCCACCTCGTCGTCGGCGGCCGCCGGGTCGAGCGCCACCCGGCTGCACAGCGAGCACGTCCGCACCCCCTCCACCATCCGGGTGAGCTTGACGCTGCCGCAGACCTGGCACTTGCGCCCGACGAAGACCTCGGCCGAGCGGTTCGGGCGGTCGGCCGTCAGTGCGGCCAGCCGGTCCTGGACGTCCTGGCGCAGCACGAAGCTGCCGTCGTCGGCCCGCTGGACCAGATCCCAGGCCACCAGTTCGTGGAGGAGCGGGACGAGTTGGTCCAGTCGACGTTTCGGATCCTCGAACGGTCGCTGGGACCGCATGCCCCAGTCGACGCCTTGCGCACCGATCGACCGCACTCCTGCCACGTCCACCATTCCGACACTCCTTCCGCATCGGCCGCGCCCCTGGCTCGAGGGCACGGCCGACAACCCCTTCGGATGGTCATACTGACGGATCGGCGCGCCCCGCACAAGGGCGGAACGACAGGTTTCTGCAGGTATCTCCCGACGGCGTCCGGCCAGCGGACATCACGAGGGGACCGTCCCTACCACCCGCGCGTCCGGACGTCGGGGAGCGCATCGGGCGGTGGGCCGAGTCGCCGCGTGATCACCCGGGCCAGCACCACCGGCTTGCGGGCGTCCTCGATCCGGTGGAGCACCCCCTCGCCCCACACGGACACGTCGATGCCGCCGGTGCCGAGAACCCGGCGCAGCGGGCCCTGGACGACGCGCACGTGCTCGATCGAGTCGAGCGGGATGTCGACCTGGTTGCCGGCGGCCGCCCCCCACTGGTCGACCAGCCGGTAGGTCGTCAGCAACAGCCAGGCCCGGCGCCAGCGCACGACCCGGGCGGCCAGCCACAGGCACGGCACGGCCACGAACGCCCCCTCGACCCAGTGGAGGGTGACCGACGTGTGCGGGATACCGACATCGAGGGCGACGCCCACGCCCACAGCGGCCAGGGCCACCAGGAGGGGGCCGGTCAGGAAGGTCCAGTGGGGACGGATGTCGACCAGGACCTCCTCGGCCGGGAGCAGCGGGGGGCGGGCCGGCAACCGTCAGCCCGGCACGGAGGGGCGTTCGAGCGGGGCGCGGGGCACCGGATCAATCTACCGATGCCCCCGGCGCCGACCGGTGCAACACCCCACCGGTAGCCTCGGACCCCGTGGAGCCCCTCACGCCGTCGTCGCCGGCAGCCGCCGACCGGTTCGAGCGGGCCTGCGCCGACCTCACCCCCGCCCAGCACCTCGCCGTGTCGTCCACCGCCGACGCGGTGTGCATCGTGGCCGGTGCCGGTTCGGGCAAGACCCGGGTGCTGACCCTGCGGGTGGCCCGGCGCATCCGGAACGGTTCGGCCGACGCCGACCACACCGTCGTGTGCACCTTCACCCGCAAGGCCGCCCTCGAGCTGCGCGACCGGCTCGGCCGGTACGGGGTACCGGTCTCGACACCGGGCGGCCCGGCCGGTGTGCCCTCGCCCGGCGTGCGGGCCGGCACCCTGCACCAGCTCGCCCTGACACTGCTGCGGCGCCGCGCCGCGGACGCCGGGCGCCCGCCCCCGGCACTGGTGGAGCACCGCTGGCGGACACTGGCCGACCTCACCGGCGACCGGGCCGTGGCATCGGCCGTCGACACCGAGATCGGCTGGGCCAAGGCCCGCTGCCTCGACCCGGCCGGCTACGGCGCGGCCGCCGCCGGGCGGAACGCCGCCCTGGATGTCGACCGGGTCGTCGAGGTCTACTCCGCCTACCAGGACCGACTGACCCGGCGCGGCCTCCTCGACCTGGACGACGTGCTGCTGGAGGCGGGCGACCTCCTGCTCCACGACCCGGTGGCGGCCGACGCCGCCCGCTGGCGCTACCGCCACGTGGCCGTCGACGAGTTCCAGGACGTGAACCCCGCGCAGTACCGCCTCGTCGAGGCCCTCCTCGGCACGCGCGTCGACCTGTGCGCGGTCGGCGACCCGAACCAGGCCATCTACGGATGGAACGGGGCCGACCCGGGCCTGCTGGCCTCGCTCCCCGACCGGGTGCCCGGGCTCGAGGTCGTGCACCTGGACCGGAACCACCGCTGCACACCCCAGGTCGTGGCCGTGGCCGCGGCCGCCCTCGGACCGACCCCGGTGGCCCCTCCCGCCTCGGCCACCGGGGACGGTCCGGTCCCCACGGTCACCGCCTTCGGCGACGACCGCGCCGAGGCCGAGGCCGTGGCCGCCCGGATCCTGGCGCGGGCCGAGGCCGGCACCGCCTGGTCGGACCAGGCGGTCCTGGCCCGCACCCACGACCTGTTGGCCGGTGTCCGCCGGGCCCTCGACACCGCCGGCATCCCCTGCCGGTTCGCGCCCGCCCCCGAGTCGGTGGCGGCCGAGGCACCGGGGCCGGCCCGCGGACGCGCCGCGGCACGACTGCAGTCCTCCGGGCGCGGTGACCCCGGCGGTGCGGTGGAACTGGCCACCTTCCATCGGGCCAAGGGACTCGAATGGGACGCGGTGGCCGTCGTCGGCCTCGAGGAGGGATTCGTGCCGATCATCCACGCCGCCACCCCCGGGGCGGTGGCCGAGGAGCGTCGGCTGCTCTACGTGGCCCTCACGAGGGCGGCCCGCACCCTCGAGTGCACGTGGGCCCGGTCGCGGACGATGGGGGGCGGTCGGACCATGGAGCGTCGCCCGTCGCCCTGGCTGGACGAGGTGGCCGGCGCGTGCTCGGCGGGAGTGGAGCGGCCGGACCCGCCCGACGCCGCCCGTCGGTTCGCCGCACTGCGGGCCAACCTGCGCGGCTGAGGTGGGCATCCGACGTTCCCCGCGGACGCCATGGAACCATGGACGCACCGGGGGGTCCTGACGGAACACATGGAGGGAAGCATGCGCGTACCGAAGCACGTACTGACCCTGGCGGTCGGCGTCCTGATCGGCGGGGTGGCGGTAGCCGGGGCGACGGTCGCCGTCGACGCGGGCGCGGCGGGGTCGGGCACGACCTACTACGCCTGCCTGTCCCACAAGGGCGGACTGTCCAAGGTCGGGACCACCGCACCCACCTGTCCGTCCACGTCGACGGTCATCTCCTGGTCCCAGACCGGACCGCAGGGGATCCAGGGAGTCCAGGGGATCCAGGGGGCGCAGGGCCCTCCTGGTCCCCTCAATCCGGCCTTCGGCACCAACACCAGCGTGGCCTCGCTGTCGGGAACCGGTGAGCCGTGCACCATCGGCCAGGTCATCCTCAACGCCGGCGTGGTGTACGACGGCATCCCGGCAGACGGTCGGCTGCTCCCGATCACCGGCAACACCGCCCTGTTCTCGGTGATCGGCGTCGACTACGGCGGCAACGGGACCTCGAACTTCGCCGTCCCCGACCTGCGCTCGGCCGCCCCGAGCGGACTGACGTACTCGATCTGTTCGTCGGGCGTGTTCCCGAGCACCAACTGACCCACTCCACCGACTGCAACCGACCCGATCGGGTGCCGGCGTCCGACGCCCGCCCCGGTCGGGCCGGTCCGCGGGTCACCACCCGGCCCCACGGCCGGGTCGTTCGACACGTCAGTCGACCGACGTGTCGATGAAGACCGGGGTGTGGTCGGAGGGTTTCTCACCCTTCCTGGCCTGGCGGTCGATGAGGGCGAACGTGGTGTTCCTGGCCAGCACCTCGGTCACGAGGACGAGGTCGATCCGCATGCCCCGGTGACGGTGGAACGACCCGCCGCGGTAGTCCCACCAGCTGAAGAGCCGGTCGTCCGGGTACTGCTGCCGGAAGGCGTCGACCAGGCCCCAGGACTCGAGCGCGGCCAGCGCCTCCCGTTCGGGTGGGCTCACGTGGGTCATCCCCTCGAACTCACCCGGATTCCACACGTCGCGGTCCTCGGGCGCCACGTTGAAGTCGCCGCACACGGCCAGCGGGCGGTCCGGTGACGATGTCTCGTCGAGGAGGTCGCGCAGCCGGGCCAGCCACGCCAGCTTGGCCGGGTAGTGCGGGTCGTCGAGGGCCCGTCCGTTCGGGACGTACGCCGACAGCACCCGGACGCCCCCGCAGTCGGCGCCGATCAGACGGGTGCCCTCGTCGTCGTCGGAGGAGCCCATCCCCGTGGCCACATCGGCCAGGCCGACCCGGCTGAGGATGGCGACGCCGTTCCACCGCCCGTCGCCGTGGTGGGCCGACTCGTAGCCCAGGGCCTCGAAGGCCCCGTAGGGAAAGGCGGCGTCGGCCTGCTTGGTCTCCTGGAGGCACAGGACGTCCGGCCGCGCATAACGGATCCACTCCTCCACCCGGGGCAGCCGGGCGGTCAGCGAATTCACGTTCCAGGTGGCGATCCGCACCGGTGACCTCAGGCCTCGGCGGGCGGAGCCACGTCGGCGTCGACCAGGACGAAGAGCAGCTCGGCTTCGCAGGCCAGTTGACCGCCGACCGTGGCTCGCCCCGATCCCTTGCCGGCCCGGGCCGACATCCGCCCGAGTGTGACCTCGAGCTCCAGGAGGTCACCCGGTACCACCTGGCGCCGGAACCTCGCCTTTTCGATGCCGCCGAAGAGTGGGAGCTTTCCGGCGAAGGCCGGGTCGGCCAGGGAGATGTACGGCGCCGCGAAGATCCGGTCCTCGTGGTTGGTGCCCCAGTCGTCGACCAACCAGCGGTTGAAGGCCCGGAACAGGTGGCAGACCGCCTCGGGGTCGTGGGCCAGGGGCTCCTCGTAGATCATGCCCAGTGTGGGGAAGAGGAGACAGCCGGCCAGCCCCTGCCCGTCGAGGGTGTCCAGCCGGGCCGCCGGGTCGCGGTAGGCCGGGCGGACCGGCTCACGGCGGGCCAGGAACTCCATCGGGTTCCGGTTGTCCGGGTTGCCGCGGAAGTAGTCGTACATCGCACCGGGCATGGCGATGGGATCGAAGGTGGGGTTGGTCACCGCCCGGCTCACCCGGCCGCCGATGACGTGGTACTTCCGCCCGTTGATCTCCGACCACTGGATGACACGGGGGCCGAGTGCGGGGTCGAGGTGCCGGGTGAACGCGTCGAGGGCCTCGTAGTAGTGGTTGTCG
>PMFY01000313.1 GCA_003157945.1 Acidimicrobiaceae bacterium
CCGGCCCGGGCCCGGCCCGGGCCCGGCCCGGGCTCGTCCCAGTCCGTCCCCGTCCGTCCCAGTCCGTCCTTCTCCGTTGCTGTCCGCAATCGTCTCTTGGTCGATCCCTGGTGCGACGAAATCGATGTCGATTCCGCCGCTCCTCGTTCGTCACAACGGTGACAGAATCAATTCACACTCCGGAAGGACGGACACCATGCGATACACCCTTCTCCTCCACTATCCCGAGCAGACCAGCGAGGACCTCGGCCCCGAGGCCCTCGCCCAAGGGATGCGTGCATTCCAGGTCTACGCCGAGGCGCTCGACGAGGCCGGCGTGCTCTTGAGCGCCGAAGTGTTGCAGCAGTCGAATGCCACGACCACCGTCAGCCTCGCCAGCGGCGAGTTCGTGGTGCAGGACGGGCCCTTCGCCGATACGAAGGAGCAACTGGGCGGCACGTTCGTTCTCGAGCTCCCCGACCTCGACGCGGCGATCGACTGGGCGAGGCGGGCTCCATCGGTGTCCTGGGGTCACATCGAGATCCGACCGACGGCGACCCGCTTCGTGGATGGCTCGTGGCTGGGCGCACAGCCGGTCACATGAGCGGCGGTGACGCCGGCGCAGTTGCGGAGCGCGTGGCGCGGGATTCTTACGGCCGCCTGGTGGCACTGCTGGCCGCTTCTACCCGGAACATCGCACTGGCCGAGGATGTCCTCGCCGACGCCTTCGAACGGGCGCTGTCCACGTGGCCGACGAACGGTATCCCCGACAACCCGGAAGGGTGGCTCCTGACCGTGTCCCGCAACCGGATCCGCGATGTGCTCAGGTCCGCCGCCGTACGCACGGCCGCGCCCCTCGACGACCAGTTCGCAACGGTCCTCGGGGAGTCGAACCCCGAGGCCATCCCCGACAAGCGCCTGGAGCTCCTGTTCGCGTGCGCCCACCCGGCGATCAGCCCGGGCGATCGCGCCCCGCTGATGCTCCAGGTGGTCCTCGGCTTCGACGCGTCCCGGATCGGACGGGTGTTCGCCGTGCAGCCCGCATCGATGGCCCAGCGCCTCGTCCGGGCCAAGCGGCGCATCCGCACCACGGGGATCCCGTTCCGGGTGCCGACGCTTGCCGACATGCCCGAGCGGCTGCCCGCGGTGCTCGAAGCCATCTACGGGGCATATGCCATCGACTGGCTCGACCAGCACGAGCGCATTCGCGAGTCGATGGCCGACGAGGCGCGGTGGCTAGCCGTCCTGACGGCCAGCCTGCTCGGAACGGAACCCGAAGCGTGGGGCCTGGCGGCGTTGCTCACCTTCGCGCAGTCCCGTGCACCTGCCCGATCGACCGTCCCGTGGCCTCCTCTCGACGAGCAGGACACAGCACTGTGGGACCGCTCCCTCATCTCGGAGGGCGAGGAGCTCCTGTGGCGGGCACACGCCCTCGGCGCACCGATCGGGCGCTTCCAGATCGAAGCCGCCATACAGTCTGCGCACTGCGACCGCGCTCGGACCGGCACGCTCGATCGTGCCACAGTCGTCCGGCTCTACCAGGGGCTTCTTGCTATTGTCCCCACCAACGGAGCGAAGCAGGCCCTGGCGAGCCTGATGGCATGAGCATGGATCTGCTCCAGGGCGGACCGGCCGACGCGTCTTGGCCGAGTGGGTTCTGAGCTGGCGATCCGGGTCAGGGGCCGCCGGGGTCCATGGTGAAGGAGCACATGACGTGGGCATCCGATGGCCGCCCCGGAAAGTTCTCCCCGTCGACCTGGACGTCGATCTGCTGGGTCGACGCCCGGCTCGCGCCGGCCCCATCGCCGAACGTCGTCGACCCGGCCTGTCGACCCATGTGGAAGACGGTCACGGTGCAGTGGAGATACCGCCCGGTCGATGTCGGTCGCCCCATGACCGTGAAGACGACATGCTCGGCCGGTATCCCCTCACTGGCCATCGTCGGGTCGTAGGGATCCAGGGTCGCCGTGACGGAGGTGACGCGCACCCGCACTGTTCCGGGGGCTGGGCTCGCCGACGCCGCCCGGGTGGTGGGCGTGGGGCGTTGCGTCGCGGCCGGAGTCCCGGCACAGCCGAGTGCCACCACTCCACCGACGACCGATGCCGGCGCCAGCCACCAGGGCCTCGTCACCTTGACGATGGTAGCGAGGGCGTCCGGGCGGGGCGGAGGTCCTGCTCCTCTCGTTCCGAACGTGGTCACCCATTCGCCGACCGGGGTCAGGCCGAGGAGGTCACCCAGGTGCGGTGAGTGGGTATTTGACGTACAGGTGCCATCGTCCATCGGGACCTTCCATCCGCATCGCCGTACAGACCAGATCCCGGTCCACCCGCTCAGCCGCCCTCAGAAAGGGCAGATACCGGCCTGATTCCTCGGTCGGTAACGTGCCGAGAAGGACAGGCCTGGCGTCCGGAGATCCGTCGTGGGTCCAGACCTCGATGGATCCACCGTTCCTCCTGAGGACCAACTTGGCCGACGACACCACTCGGGAGGTGAAGATCCCGTCGCCCTGCCGGCCGACGACGTCCTCGACGCCGCTCTCGAGGATCACCTCGACGGAACCGGAACCGGTTCGGATCTCAAAGCTCGTACGTTCGGCGTCGGAGCCTCCGGAATCCGCGGCCGGGGCGTTTCGAATCATGCCGACGATCCCCGAGATGAACCTGCCGGTCCCGGTAAGGAGATCGGTGGTGGTGCGGACCTCGGCGGCGTATCCCGGAGGGTTGAGTGCGTGTTCGATGATCCATGGTCGGGCCGGGCTGATCGGCACCGGAAGGCCGTGCTGCGTCCAGATCTCGTCGATCATCCCATCGACCTCATCGGCCGGTCGTCCGGACGCCCGCCGGCGCAACTCGACTCGCGCCCGGCCCG
>PMFY01000032.1 GCA_003157945.1 Acidimicrobiaceae bacterium
CGGCACCCCCGGAGGCCTCAAGGCGGGGGTTTTCACCTCCTCCCTGGCCATAGCGCTGATGGCGGCCAAGGAGCTTCAGTTCGGCTCGGTCAACGTCAACGCGCCGTCCCGCTTCCGCGTGGCTCACGAGCCCTACGGGGGCGTCAGGCAATCGGGCTGGGGACGGGAAGGACCGCTTTATGCCATCCGGGCCATGACGGCCGAACGGATGGTCAGCTTCGCCCCCGTCGACTGGCCGAAGAGCTGAGCGAGCGCAGGCTCCCGGCCGGAGCCGACACCCGCGGCGCGGCCCTGACGGGGCATCGGGAAATCGAGAGAAAGAAGACAACAAGGTGCATGGGGACCGGGTACGTCTGGCTCGTCTTTTCGGTCGGAGCAATGGCCGTGCCTTCGTAATCGCCTTCGACCACGGCGCCCGACGAGGTGCCACCAAGGGGTCCGAGGACGCCGGTGCCGCGCTCCAGCGCATCATCGGGTGCCGGCCGGACGGCATTTTCATCACCAAAGGCCTGTTGCACCGCTTCGGCGACCTGCTGGCCGTACCGAGAGCTCCGCTCGCCATCGTGCGCGGTGACACGTGGCTCATCGACGAGCACGCCGGGCTTCCCGTCGAGGGAGCCGTCGGTTACGGGGCCGAGGAGTCACGGCTCATCGTGACGCCCGAGCACGCCGTGCAGCTCGGCGCTGACGCCATCGCCGTTAACTTGATCATGGGTACTTCGGGCCGGTTCTTCATCGACAACAAGGCGGGGATCGCCCGATTAGCCGACGACGCCCACGCAACGGGGATTTTCCTCGTAGTCGAAGTGGTCGACTGGGGGCCGCTGGTCAAACCCGAGACCAGGGTGGAGCTATTGACGATCGGGGCCCGGGTGGCGGCCGAGCTGGGTGGGGACGTGGTCAAGGTCCCGTACCTCGGTTCGGTCGAGGAGATGAGGAAGCTGGTGTCCGTCTGTCCGGTCCCCGTCTTGGCGCTCGGGGGCCCCCCAATCGAAGAGGACGTGCNNCAAGGGATCGTATACGGGCGCAACATCTGGCAGGCCGATGACCCCGTCAGCCGGGTGGCCCACATCCTGAAGGTCGTAGAGGCCACGACCGAGAGGCCGGAGAGTTGATGGTGGTCCCCGCGCCCGTGTTCCTCGGTATGGACGCCGGCCTGACCAGTACCAAGGCGGTCGTGATCGATGGCTCCGGGCGGACATTGGGCCGGGCCGCCCGGCCTGCGGCTCGTCGGGAGGGGCCGGGCGGGACAAGCGAGCGCGACCTGTGGGAGCAGTGGTCCGGTTGCGAAGCCGTCATTGCTGAAGTGCTACAGGCCGCGGCGGTCCCGGCCCACCGGGTGGACGCCTTGGGGGTCTCCGGCCACGGGGACGGGCTCATCCTCGTGGACGAGATGGGGGCGCCCGTGCGGCCGGGGATGCTTTCCCTGGACACCCGATCGCGTGACATCGTGGCGGCCCTCGAGAGCGATGGCCGCGGCCGGGAGATGGCGGTCGAGACCGGGCGCCCGCCAGGAAGTGGCCGGCCTGTCACCTTGTTGCTCTGGCTGCTGGCTAACGAGAAGGCGTCGGTCGAGGCGGCCCGGTGGATCCTGTTCACGAAGGACTGGATCAAGCTGCGCCTCACCGGACGAGCGACAACGGATTTCAGCGACGCCAGCGCCGGGCTGCTCTCCCGGTCCCGGCCGGAGTACGCCCGGCCTTTCCTGGCGGAGTTGGGGCTGGCTCCCGTCCTCTCCAAGCTCCCGGAGTTAGTGGCGTCGGCGGAAGTCGCCGGTGTCATTTCCGCCGAGGCGGCCGAGGCCACCGGGTTGCGACCGGGCATTCCCGTAGCCTCCGGCTCCCACGACGCGTCGGCGTCGGTGATCGGTTCCGGCGCTCTCGGCGCCGATGCCATGTGCCTGATCGCCGGGACGTGGTCGATCGACGTCATGGTGTCGCACCAGGGAACTGTGAGCCCACCGGCGGCGGCCCGGGGCGTCCATGGGCGGTGGTTTGCCGACGGGGCTCGTACGACGTTGTTCAGCTCCTCGCCATCCGGCGCGCCGTTGCTCGACGAGTGGCTGGAGCTGGTCCCGGCTCGGCTCGGGACGGACAAGGACCTACTAGCCGGGCTCCTTGGGCGCCAGTACCGTGAAGGTGGTCCCGGCCACCTGCCCACCGTCGTCCCGTCGGTACGGGGGCTGGGGCCGAGCCAGGTGAGCGGGGCCATGGTCTTGGGGCTCGACCCGGCCCACGGCCCGGCCGACGTGGCCGCGGCGCTGGCCGAGGGCATCGTGTTCCGCCACCGGCTCGGCTATGAGCTCATCGGGGGCGAGGTCCCCATCGCCGAGGTGAGGACGACGGGTGGCCTTTCCCGCAGCGACAGCTGGGCCCAGCTCCTGGCCGACGCGCTCGGGACGGAGGTGGTAAGACCGGTCGAGCATGCCGCCGGCGCCGCCGGTGCGGCCGCCATGGCCGGCGTTGCCGCCGGGGCCTGGCCGTCGGTGGACGAGGCCTCGCGCGTCGTCGGAGCGGCCGGCGACATTTTCAGCCCGTCCCAGGGGCGGGAACGCGGCCTCGACGAGCGCTACGGGCGCTACCTGTCGGGCCTGGCAAGGCTGGAGGCATTTTGATGATCCTCTTCCTAGGAGACCTCGCCGTCCCCGTCCAACAGCTCGTCGCCGAGTTCGAGGCGCAGGGTTACGTCGGCGGCGCCGTTGGCCACCAGTGGTCCCTGACCGACAACGAGGAGATGGTCAAGGCCAACCGCCATCTCGAGCTTCACGGCCCCGCCGGCCATACCGACCGGGCCCAGTTGGACGAGCTCCTTCGGCCGGTGCGCGACGAGATAACCGGGATCGTCACTGAGTTTTTCCCCATCTCCCGGGAGCTCATCGAGGCGCTCCCGTCCCTCGGGTTCATCGCCACCGTCCGCAGCGGCACCCAGAACATCGACTCGGCCGCGGCCGCCGAGCGAGGGATCGAAATCTACAACAACCCCGGGAGGAACGCGCCCGTGGTCGCCGACTTCACCGTGGCGCTGATGCTGGCNNGGTGGGCTTCGGCCAGGTCGGCTACCACGTCGCCCGGCTGCTGCGCGGCTTCGAGGGCCGTGTGCGCGTCTACGACCCCTTCCTTCGCACCGAGATGCTGAAGGACGTCGACGTCACCGTCGTCGGGTCGCTCCAGGAGGTGATCGAGGAGAGCGAGCTGGTCTCCCTCCACGCCCGCGTCACGCCCGAGACCGTGGGCCTCATCGGCGCCCGGGAGCTTGGCTGGCTCGGCCCGGACGGCATCCTCGTCAATACGGCTCGCGCCGAACTGATCGATGAGGCCGCGCTCCTCGCCGCCCTCAGGGAAGGCTCGATATGCGGCGCCGCCCTGGACGTGTTCAGCGAGGAGCCGCTGCCTTTGGACCACGAGCTGCGCCAATACGGCTCGGCCCTGTTGACGCCCCACCTGGCGGGGGGCAGTCGGGACGCACCGCTCATGGCCGTGCGGCTCCTGGCGACCCGTGTAAGAGCAGTGACGCCGTCGGCCCTGTGGGCCGGCCAAGTGACG
>PMFY01000264.1 GCA_003157945.1 Acidimicrobiaceae bacterium
GCCTTCCCGTACAACAAGTGGCACTCGACCCAGTGGACGGTCAACCAGGCCGCCGCCCTCGTCATCTGCTCCGTGGCCGCCGCCCGCCGGGCCGGCGTGCCGGAGGATCGGTGGGTGTTCCCCCTGGTGGGGCTGGAGTCGAGCCATGCCGTGTCGGTGCTCTGCCGCCGGCGGATCGGGTCATGGCCGGCCATGGAGGTACTCGGTGGGACGGCGGCGGCCCGGATCGGGCGCGGGCTGGACGAGGTCGAGGTGGTGGAGCTCTACAGCTGCTTCCCCTCGGCCGTCCGGGTCCAGCAACGGGAACTCGGCCTGTCGCTGGACGGCACCCCGACGGTCACCGGGGGCATGGCGTTCGCCGGGGGACCGTTCAACAACGCCGTGCTGCAGTCCGTCGCCTCGGTGGTGCCCCGCCTGCGGTCCGACCCCGGTGCACTCGGGGCGGTGACGACGGTCAGCGGCCTGCTCACCAAGCCCGGGCTCGGGATCTGGTGCGCGCGGCCCGACGGTCGACCACCCCTCCTGTCCGATCTGGCCTACGAGGTGGCGTCCGTCACCGAGGTGGTCGAGGCGGTGGAGACCCTGGACGGGTACGAGGGTCCAGGCACGGTGGCCACCTACACCGTCACCTACGACGGGATGGATCCTGTCCGGGTCGTGGCCGTGTGCGACACGGCCGACGGTCGGCGGTGCGTGGCCATCAGCGAGGACACGACGCTCGCCACGACGGCGGGCGCGGAAGAACTCGTCGGGGCCGCCGTGCTGATCGGTTCAGGTACCTTCCGGCCGGCCTGACCGGGGCGGCAGTCAGGAGGCCTGACCCCTCCACGTCTGCTCGTCGGTCCATTCGTGGCCGCACCGACGGCACTGCAGGCTCGTCCCGTGGTTGCCCTTGCCCGTGCCCCGGACGATCAGCTTGGGGACCTCGGTCGCCTGGCACCCGGGACACGCCAGACCGCTGCGCACTGCATCCACCGCACAACCTCCACCCGTACGACCGTTCCCGCCCCAAGGAACGGCTCATTTCGCCCGCACCCTAGAACGGCCCCGGGTGGCGCGCCACTTGCACTGCACTCCGTGGTGCCACGGGCCGCCCGGGTGGTCGGGCACCCGTAGTCTGGGCCCATGGCCGCCGTCGACACCCTGCGCACCACCCGGACCGGCCTGTGGACGCCTGCACTCGAGGCCCTGCCGGGGCCTTCGGCCCAGGAGGTGGCCGCCGAGCTCGATGACCTGGGATTCGGGTCGCTGTGGCTGCCCGAGGCGGTCGGCCGTGAGGCGTTCACCGGCGCCCTGGCCATCCTCACCGCCACGCGCCGGATGGTGGTCGGAACGGGCATCGCCTCGATCTACGGGCGCGGCCCGATGGCGGCGAACGGGGCCGCACGCCTGCTCGAGTCCCTCGCCCCGGGGCGGTTCGTGCTGGGACTCGGGGTGAGTCACCGGCCGGCCGTCGAAGGTGCCCGCAAGACGCCGTATCTCCCGCCGGTCGAGGCCATGACGTCCTATCTGGACGACCTGGCTGACGCGCTGTACTTCGGGGCCGATCCGGACCTGCCTCCGATCGTGCTCGCCGCCCTCGGGCCGAAGATGCTCGGCCTGGCCCGGGACCGCACCGCCGGGGCCCACAGCTACCTGGTCACACCGGCCCACACCGCCTCCGCCCGCACGACCCTGGGCGACGGGCCGTTGCTCGTCGTCGAACAGGCGGTCGTCCTGGACCAGGGCCGCGAGGAGGCCATGCGTCGGGCCCACGCACATCTCGACATCTACACCGGACTGCCGAACTACCGGAACAGCTGGCTGCGGCAGGGCTTCGCGGACGAGGACCTCGTCCGGGGCGGCTCCGAGCGGCTGGCTGACGCGCTGGTCGTCCAGGGGGACGAGGACGCCGTGCTCGTCCGGGTGCGAGAGCACCTCGACGCCGGGGCCGACCACGTGTTACTCCAGGTCCTCGGCGCGAACCTCTTCCAGGTGCCGATGCCCGAGTGGCGGGCGCTGGCGCCGGCGCTGGCGACCCTCTGAGGCACGGGTTCTCATCCACAGGGCCCGATCCACAAGGCCCGGGAACTGCGTCCGGCGCGCCGGGCGACGGCGAAGCGGCCCCTGATGGGTGGAGCGAGCTACGCCATGCGACGGGAGTGGCGGGGGGATCGACGACCGTCTCAGACGGTCTCGGCCGCCTCGACGGGTTCGGGAGGGAGCATGGCCGAGTCCCACCTGGCCTCGACGTCGCCCAGCCGCCACCAGGCCGCCGCCACCACCCAGGTGACCACGAAGACCCCGACGATCACGAAGCCGGCCGTGTTGATGTTGAATCCGGCGAAGAACGTGAAGACGGGATCGGTCAGGTGCAGCTCGGTGCCGATGAGGCCGAGCAGCTCGATGGAGCCGATGAAGAAGGCCACGAACACCGACAGCGCGGTGATCGTCAAGTTGTAGAACACTTTCCGCACCGGCTTGGCGAAGGCCCAGTCGTAGGCGAAATTCATGAAGCACCCATCGATCGTGTCGAACAGGGTCATGCCCGCGGCGAACAGGATGGGCAGGGACAGGATCGCCCAGAAGGGCAGGCCCCCCGCCACCGCCGTCCCCGCGAGGACCAGCAGCGCCACCTCGGTGGCCGTGTCGAAGCCGAGGCCGAAGAGCACGCCCACCGGGTACATCTTCCACGGCGTGTCGATCCGATCGCCCCAGCCGCGGAAGATCCGGTTCATCAGTCCCCGATTGTCGAGCTGGCGCTCGAGCTCGTCGTTGTCGAAGCTGCCGGTCCGCATCCGGCGGTAGACCTTGACGATCCCGACCAGGACCACCAGGTTGAGGAGGGCGATGAGGTAGAGGAACGTGCCCGAGACCGTGGTGCCGATCAGGTTGGTGGCCTGGTGCAGCCCGGACGAGCCGTTGGCCACCTGGGCGTCGAGGGCGTGCATGCCGAAGTTGAGCAGGACCGCCAGGGCGAAGACCACCGACGAGTGGCCCAGGGAGAAGAAGAAGCCGACGCTCAGGGGTCGTTTACCGTCATTGACCAGCTTGCGGGTCGTGTTGTCGATGGCGGCGATGTGGTCGGCGTCGAAGGCGTGGCGCATCCCGAGCGTGTNNCGTCGAAGGCGTGCCGCATGCCGAGGGTGTAGGCCAGGACCCCGGTCCCGAACCCGAACAGTGTGGTGCGGGACACGTGGTAGTGGTGTCCGGCGGCTGCCGACAGCATTCCCCAACCGAGGACGTTCAGGACGACGACGACGGTGACCATGCCCCCCACACGCCACCACTCGGCGCCCGTGAGCCCATTACGGAGGCGGGCCAGGCGGGACGGGCTGAACGAACGGTCGGCGGTCACCTCGGCCAGGGTGTCGCTCATCTGCCGGACCGTCATCATTGCCAATGTACGGCAAATAGGAACCATGTGCAATAACGTCCCGACCCGGATGGTGGGGCTCCAGGGGTGGGGACAGGAGAGGCGGTGTCAGGTCCTCCAGGACGGATCGACGGACCAGATCACCCAGACCAGCTCGCCCAGTTCGGGTCGTCGAGATCAGGTCGCCGAGGTCAGGACGCCGAGGTCAGGCCGCCGGCACCCGAGGATGGCGTCAGGCGGTGTCGGCGACCGCCTCGACCGAGGTGTCCCAGGCGCGGACAAGCAGGCGCAGGAGCACGTCGGGAGGCTGGGCCCCGGGCACGCCGAGCCGTTCGTCGAATACGAAGAAGGGGACGCCGGTCGAGCCGAGCTCCATGGCCCGTGCCTCGTCGGCCCGCACCTCGTCAGCGAACTCCGTGCCCTCGAGCACCTCGGTCACCCGGTCGGGGTCGAGGCCGACCTCGACGGCGAGCTCCGCCAGCGTCGCCGGGTCGGAGATGGCCCGCCCCTCGGTGAAGTACGCCCGGAGCAGCCGCTCCTTCATGCAACCGGCCCGACCTTCGTGTGCCGCCAGGTGAATGAGGCGGTGGGCGTCGAAGGTGTTGCCGATCTGGACCCTGTCGAGGTGGTACTCGAGACCGACGGTGGCGGCCAACTCGGTCATGCGGAGGTTGGCCGCCGTCGCCTCGGCCGGCGTCATGCCGTACTTCCGCGCCAGCACCTCGTCCATCGACAGTTCCACCCGGAGCGGGGTCCGGGGGTCGAGTTCATAACTCCGCCACTCGATCTCCACCCGGTCGGCATGCTCGAATCCGGCGAGGGCCACCTCGAGGTTCCGCTTGCCGATGTAGCACCACGGGCAGACCACGTCCGACCAGATCTCGATCTTCATGCTCGCCTGCTCCTCCCCACGGTGCCGCGGTAGCGCGGTGTCGGCCTTCCCCGTCGACGCTACCGCCGGCAGCCCATCGACCGATCGGACCGTGCCCGGCGGCCCCCGGTAACGTCGGCGCCATGATCCTCGAGCACGCCCTCATCACCGTCCGTCCCGACCGCCACGAGGAGTTCGAGGCGGCGCTCACCCGGGCGCGCCGAGTCATCTCGGGCTCACCGGGGTTCCTGTCCCTGCGCCTGTCCCGGGGCATCGAGTCCCCGGACCGCTACCTGCTCCTCGTCGAGTGGGAGACCCTCGAGGACCACACGGTCGGGTTCCGCGAATCCGACCGGTTCGCCGAGTGGCGGTCACACATCGGTCCGTTCTTCGATGCACCCCCGGAGGTCGACCACTTCGACCCGGTGGCCGGCCTGGCCTGACTGAACGCTCGGTCAGCCCGACCGCGACCGTCGGGGAGTCCCCCCGCACCGGACGATCGGCTCGGCGGGCGGCTGTCCGATGGCCGGGTCGACGTTCTGTCCGTCAGGTGCCGACCTCCCACGCCGCGGCGAGGTGGCGGGCCAGCTCGGCCGGCGATGTGCGTGCATTCAGGCCACTGGTCGAGGGCATCACGTAGGCCGGACGGCCACCGATCGTCTCCGGTTGGACACCGGCGACGGCGGAACGGTCGACGACCGCGCGCCAGCCCGACAGTCCCACGAAGCACACGGCCCCGGGTCGTAGCCACGCGACCAGTCGGGCCACCCGGGCGAAGCCTGCTTCGTACTCGTCCCGGGTGACCTCCGCCGCCCGCGGGGTGGCCCGTTTGGCGAAATCCGTCATCCCCGTTCCGGCCGCCAGGGCGGCCACCGGGTCGCGGTCGACCGGCGCGATGCCCGCGGCCAGGGCGGCGGGCCAGAAGCGGTTCCCGGGGCGGCCGTAGCCGACGCCGACATCGGCGGAGTACGGCGACGGGTTGATGCCGCAGACCAGGAGGTGCATGCCCGGCCCCACGGAATCGGCCAGGGTGTGCCGGCGTCCGACCAAGATCCGCCTTCGATCGGCCGCACCCTGTGGAGGGTCCAGCCGCGTCCAGCCCGCGCCTTCCACCAGATCGGCGAGGCGGTCATCCGTGAGCGTCCCCGCCGACGACAGCTCCAGGCGTGCACCGGAAGGGAGGTTCCGGTGGGCCCGGTGGAAGAGGAGGGGCAGCTCCTCGGCCGCGACGTCGGGAAGTTCCCACGTCCAGGGTGCCTCCACGGCGACGGGCGCAGTCAGCCCGACCGGGGGAGGTGGAGGCGGAAGTGGGACCACGGGCACGCCCGGAGCGTACCGGTGGCCGGGTGTCGGGTCCGATGGTTGACTTGACCGGTGACCGCCTGCCCCACCCTGTCTACCGAGCGACTCACGATGCGCCCGTTCCGGGCGGACGATGTGCTCCCCCTCCATGCCGTGATGACGACGCCGGAGGTCCGGAGATCGCTCCACGTAGCTGACGACTTCTCGGTCGGGGACGCCTGGCGGACGCTCGCCGCGTTCGTCGGCCTCTGGGAGTTGAAGGGTCTCGGCCAGTGGGCGCTCGAGGAGCGGACGACGGGCCACTTCGTCGGCCGGGCCGGACTCTACTGGCGCCCCGAGGACGACTGGCCGGGTGTGGAGGTCGGGTGGATGCTCGACCCGGCGTGCTGGGGAACGGGCTACGCCACCGAAGCGGGAGAGCGAGCCGTGCGCTACGGCTTCGAGGAGCTGGGTGAGGACGTGCTGTTCAGCGTGATCCTGCCGGAGAACACTCGGTCGCAGGCCGTGGCCCGCCGCCTCGGCTACCGGCCGGGCGAGGAGCGGCGGCTGAGCAATTTCCCGGAGCTCCCCCACGTCATCTGGCGCCTCGACCGCACCGAGTGGGCCCTGTCCGACGGCTGACGACGGCTGACGACGTGACTCACCCGCGGTGGGGCGGGAGTGCGGCCGTGCGACGGCTCCGGACCGGTCAGCGCAGGTGGAGACCGCCGTCGATGAGGACCACCTCGCCGGTCACGTAGCTCGAGCGGGCCAGGCCCAGGATGACCTCGGCCACGTCGTCGGGGGTGGCGGCCCGCTGCATCGGGGCCTGGGCCTTCACGAACTCCCGGACGACGGTCCAGTCCTCGGTCCACGGGGTGTCGACCAGTCCGGGGGCCACGGCGTTGACACGGATGTCGGGACCCAGGGTGTTGGCCAGGAGGCGCGTCATGTGGCTGACCGCCGCTTTCGAGCAGGCGTAGGGGATGGAACTCCCCACCGGTCGCGTGCCCGCGAGGGACGAGACGTTGACGACCTGGCCCCGCCCGGACGATCGCAGATGGGGCACGGCGGCGACGGTCAGCTGCCAGGTGCCGATGACGTTCGTCTCGAAGATGCGTCGCCAGACGTCGGACGATGCGGCGTCGAGGTCGTTGTGGGGGATCACCGCCGTGGTGCCGGCGTTGTTGATCAGGAGGTCGAGCCGTCCGTGGTCGGCGATCGACTGTTCGACGAGGCGGGCGCAGTCCGCTCCGTCGGCGATGTCGGCCTGCACGTAGGTGGCGTCACCGAGCTCGGCGGCCAGCGCGCGGCCGGCGTCGACCGACGTCACCGAGTTGACGACGACGGTGGCGCCGGCGGCGGCGAACCGGTGGGCGGTGGCCGCGCCGATGCCCGATGACGAGCCGGTGATGAGGACGACCTGGCCGGCGAACCGGTTGTCGTCGGTGACCGGGGGTCCCGAGGATGGCGCCATGGCCGCAGTGTAGGTCCGCGGGGTGCCTCCACCAGTAGGTTCGAGGGATGCACCTGGCGATCCGGCCCCTCGACGGTACGTCCCGTCGGGGGTGCGCGGCGGGAGGCTTCGGCGGAGACCCCGTCGGAGCGGCCGCAGTGGCCGCAGTGGCCGGAGCGGCCGGAGCGACTGCAGCGATCGGAGCGACTGCAACGATCGGAGCGACTGCAGCGATGGGAGCGACCGCAGCGGTGGTCCCGGGCGTCAGGAGCACGACCGATGGCTGACGCAGGGAAGGGGCGCGGCCGGTCGCGGGGCGTGGGTGCCGACGACGGAGACCGGACGGGCGGGCCGGAGGTGGTGCGGGTCACCCAGTCCCTCCGGATCCCGGTGTCCGAGCTGCAGTTCCGGTTCAGCCCGAGTGGAGGACCGGGCGGCCAGCACGCCAACAAGGTGGCGACCCGGGTGGAGGTGCGGTTCGACGTGGAGGCATCGCCGTCGCTCGGTCCCTACCAGCGGTCGAGACTCCTCGAGAAGCTGGGACCCGAAGTCCGGGTGGTGGCGGACGAGGAGCGATCGCAGCTCCGCAACCGGCAGCTGGCTGTCGAGCGGCTGCGTGAGCGGTTGGTGGCCGCACTCCATGTCGACAAGGCGCGCCGCCCCACCCGGCCCTCCAAGGGAGCGAAGGAACGGAGACTGGCCGACAAGCGCAAGCTTTCGGAGCGCAAGCGGTCCCGTCGCCCAGGAATCGACGACTGACGGTCGGGCCGCCCGGACCGGGCAGGGTGTCCCGGGCGTCGTGGCGAGTGCCGGGAGCCGTTCCGGCGGGCTCAGCCCTCGTCGCGGTAGCGCTCCACCAGTTGACGTGAGATTCCGAGCCGTTCGGCGAGCTGGCGGGTCGTCATCCCCTCGTGCAGCGCCAGGCGGATCATGGCGCTCCGGCCGATCCTCCTGGACGCGTTGGTGCGCTCGAGTGCGTCGGTGAGGCGGGGGATCACGGTGTCCTTCCCGCCCCGCGCGAGGATCGTCGTCATCGTGTAACCCTCGTCCATGAGCACCAGCGACTCACGGAGTTCGTCCTGCATGTGCCGGCATGCCTGGATGAGCTTCTCCAGTTGGACGATCTCCTGACTCGCGCCGTCGATCACAGCTCGTCGTACTTCTTCGGACCCGCTCATGGTCCGATCCTCCCTTCCGGCCGGGCACACGACCAGGGTCGTTGGTCCCGAGTGGGGCGGGACTACCGGCCTGTCCTGAGCGGCTCGGACAGAGTGGTGCGGCGGCCGGGACCTACGGCGCCGGTGGGGTCAACCGGCCTTGCGGGTGCCCTTCGCCGGTGTCCGCCACGCAGTGTTGAGGAGCCCGTTGATCTCCTCGGTCAGCCGCTCGGGATGCACGCGCAGCTCCAGGACCGAACTGGCCTGGATGAGCTGACCCTGTGGCAGGCGCCGGGCCAGCTGCTGGGCGTCGTGGAACGGGTGCACGTGGTCGACCTTGTGGCCGATCACGAGTGCGGGGATCTCCATGGCCGCACGCTGATCGACGGTCGGTGCGATCGGTCCGGCGAGGATCCCATGGAGCACGGCCGCCGTCTCGCGGGGCTCGGCGGACAGCATGTTCATGATGCTGTCGAGCGGGCCGTTGCCGGAGCGGGGGAGGGAACGGAAGGCCTTGGCCACCGCACCGACCAACGGCCGGGCGAAATGGGTGGCCAACAGCATCGGCACGAAGGTGATGGCGGCGG
>PMFY01000256.1 GCA_003157945.1 Acidimicrobiaceae bacterium
CGGGCCAGCGGCTGGTGACGACTTTAGATCGCGTGTAGAACTGCACGCCTTCGGGACCGTACATGTGCAGATCGCCGAAAAGCGACGACTTCCATCCGCCGAAGCTGTAGTAGGAAACGGGAACGGGAATGGGGACGTTGATGCCCACCATACCGACTTCAACATCGAATTGAAACTGGCGTGCCGCCCCGCCATTCTGCGTGAAGATGGCCGTGCCGTTGCCGAACGGGTTGGCGTTCACCAGGTCGATCGCCTCGTCGAGGCTGTCGACCCGGAGCACCGACAGCACCGGACCGAAGATCTCGTCCCGGTACACGGCCATGTCCGGGGTGACGCGGTCGACCAGGGTCGGGCCGAAGAAGAAGCCGTCGGCGCCCCCCGGGACGGCCACGGTGCGGCCGTCCACCACGACCTCGGCCCCGTCGGCCAGGGCCGAGTCCACGTACCCGGCGACCCGGTCCCGGTGGACACGCGTGATGAGCGGACCCATGTCCGACGTCGGGTCCGTGCCCGGTCCGGTACGCAGGGCCCGCGCCCGGGCCGCCACCGCCTCCACGAGGGGGTCGGCGTCGCCGACCACCACGACGGCGCTGATGGCCATGCACCGCTCCCCCGCCGAGCCGTAGCCGGCACCGATCAGGGCGTCGGCCGTCGAGTCGAGGTCGGCGTCGGGCAGCACGACGGCGTGGTTCTTGGCCCCGCCGAGGGCCTGCACCCGCTTGCCCGAGGCGTGGCCGCGCTCGAAGACGTGGCGGGCGATCGGCGTCGAGCCGACGAAGGACACGGCGGCGACCTTCGGATGGTCGAGGAGCGCGTTGACCGCCTCGGCGTCGCCGTGCACGACGTTGAACACGCCGTCGGGGAGGCCGGCGTCGCGCCACAGGTCGGCCACCAGCTCGGAGGCCGACGGGTCGCGCTCGGACGGCTTGAGGACGAAGGTGTTGCCGCAGGCGATGGCCACGGGGTACATCCACATGGGCACCATCACCGGGAAGTTGAACGGCGTGATGCCGGCCACCACACCGAGCGGCTGCCGGATCGACGAGGCGTCGACACCGGTCGAGACGTCCTCGCTGAACTCCCCCTTCAGCAGGTGGGGGATGCCGCAGGCGAACTCGACCACCTCGATGCCCCGGGCCACCTCGCCGCGGGCGTCCTCCAGGACCTTGCCGTGCTCGGCGGTGATCGCCGCGGCGAGGTCGTCACGGTGCTTGTCGGCCAGCTCGCGGAAGGCGAACAGGATCCGGCTGCGGGCGGTCAGCGACGTGTCCCGCCACGGTCCGTGGGCGGTGGCGGCCGTCTCGACGACGTGGTCGACGTCCTTCGTGGTGGCCAGCACGACCTCGGCGGTCTGCGCGCCGGTCGCGGGGTCGAAGACGGGAGCGGTGCGGGCGCTCGCGCCCTCCAGCGATGTTCCGATCTGCTTCACGGGGTGACACTCCTCGGGGAGCGGTGCTCCCCCTCGTTGGGACGGGTGCTGCGGGTTGATGGCATGCTGCCGGCCCGGGTGGTGGTGCCGGACCGGGCGGTGCGGGCGGCCCGGGCGACGGGCACGGCGGCGGTCGTCGGGTCGGACCGGTGCGGGACGGGCCCACGGCCGGCGGCGGTGACCCGGGGACGGCGTGCAACAATCGTCGCATGGGCGAGACCGACGGTGCACGCAGGGACGACGACGGTGCGGTGACCGACCGGGTGCGCCTCCGGCGCCTGCCCGAGCAGGGCTCGCACCGCCGCGAGGACCTCGACGCCGTGCTCGACGCCGGATTCGTCTGCCACCTGGGAGTGGACGTCGACGGCTGGCCGATGGTGGTCCCGACGACGTACGCACGGCTGGGTGACCACCTCTACGTGCACGGCTCGGTGGCCAGCCGGAGCCTGCGGACGGCCAAGGCCCCGACCCCGGTCTGCGTGACCGTCACGCTGGTGGACGGCCTGGTACTGGCCCGCTCGGTCTTCAACCACTCGGTCAACTACCGGTGCGCCATGGTCTACGGACTGCCCGACGTCGTCGACGACCCCACCGAGAAGCTGGTCGGCCTCGAGGCCATCAGCGAGCACGTGGTCCCCGGGCAGTGGGGCTACGCCCGTGACCCGTCGGCCAAGGAGCTGCAGCGGACGACCGTCCTCCGGCTCGCCCTCGACGAGTCCTCGGTCAAGGTCAGCGCGGGCCCGCCCGACGACGAGGACGAGGACCTGGACCTCGACGTCTGGGCCGGCGAGGTGCCCCTGCGGACCGTCCGCCTCGACCCGGTGCCGGCCCCCGGCCTGGCGGAGGGCACCGTGCTGCCCCGGCACATCGCCGCGGGGCCGCTCGGACCGGGGACGGTGCCGGCGCGCGACGTGAGCTGAGCGGGGGCACGGCATCGGACGGGAGGCGGTTCGCTCGGACGGCGGCGCTCAGGCGATGAACTTGGCCAGCGGCCGGTAGTCCATGCCGTGGGCCTCGGCCACCGGCTCGTAGACCACGGTGCCGTCGACGACGTTGACGCCCTCGGCCAGGGCCGCATCCTCGGACACGGCGTCCTTCCAGCCGTGGTTGGCGATGTTGAGGACGTAGGGCAGCGTGGCGTTGACCAGCGCGTGGGTGGACGAGTGGGGAACGGCGCCCGGCATGTTAGCCACGCAGTAGAAGACGGAGCCGTTGACCTCGAACGTGGGGTCCGAGTGGGTCGTCGGCCGGGTCGACTCGAAGCAGCCGCCCTGGTCCACCGAGATGTCGACCAGTACCGAGCCGTCGCGCATCTTGCCCACCAGCTCGTCGCTGATCAACTTGGGGGCCTTGGCCCCGACCACCAGGACGGCGCCGATCACGATGTCGGCGT
>PMFY01000084.1 GCA_003157945.1 Acidimicrobiaceae bacterium
GGACGACCGGAGAGGATGGAGGACGCCATGCCCCCCAAGAACGGACGCTGGTGGCTGACGACGGACCGTCGCCAGACCACGATCCAGGCCACGGCCGACGAGGTCTACGGCCTCGTGGCCGACCTGCCCCGCATGGGGGAGTGGAGCCCGGAGTGCCAGACGGTCGAGTGGACCGACGGTTCGACGGCCCCGGTGGTGGGCGCCACCTTCGNNAACCGGTCGAGGGCGGCACCCTCGTGACCGAGTCCTACCACGTGCGGTGGATCCCGACATGGGCCCGGATCGTCGACGTCCCGACCAACCGGTGCAAGGAACTGGCCGAGGCCATGGAGCACACCCTCGGTCAGCTGAAGGCCGCCGCCGAATCGCCGACCGTGCCCGGAACAGTGGCGTGACCGACGGCCCCGACGCGGCCGCCCCGGTCGCCGGGCTCGTCCCGTCGACGGGCTGAGCCGGCCCTCTCCAGCTCCACCTCCCACCGACCATCATCCGCCCACCCGGGCCCCACCCCTTGGGAGCGCGCGGCCCGACGCGGGTCGGCGCCCCACGCACCCCGGCTCCACGCCCGGGCCACGACCACCGACCACCTCCGACTGACCACCGACCACCGACCACCGACCACAAGGAGCACCGAGATGATCACCACCTACGAGGCCGCACCCGGCATCGACGTCCTGACGTCCGCCTTCCCCATCCCGGGACTGGGTTCCGTCCCGATCAACGCCTTCGTCCTGCACGGCGACGAGCCCGTCCTGGTCGACGCCGGCGCCGTGGTCGAACGTGACGAATTCCTGGAGGTCCTGCGCACGGTCGTCGACGTGGCCGCCCTCAGGTGGATCTGGCTCACCCACACCGACGCCGACCACATCGGTGCGCTGCACGCGCTGCTCGACGAGAACGTCGACCTGGAGGTCGTGACGACGTTCCTGGGGGTGGGCGCCATGAGCCTGGCCGATCCGTTGCCGCTCGACCGGGTGCACCTGGTCAATCCCGGCCAACAACTGGTGGCCGGTGGCCGGACGTTGACCGCCCTGCGCCCACCGACCTTCGACAACCCGTGCACCACGGGCTTCCACGACGAGCGCTCCGGCGCCCTGTTCAGTGCCGACTCCTTCGGTGCCCTGCTGGCTGATGTTCCCCGGTCGGCGGAAGACCTGACCGAGACCGAGCTGCGGGAGGGCCAGGCCCTGTGGGCCACCATCGACTCCCCCTGGCTCCATTCGGTCGACGCCGAAACGTTCGCCGACCGGCTCGACGCGATCCGACGCCTCGACCCGTCGATGATCCTGAGCAGTCACCTGCCGGCGGCGTCGCCCGCCCTCACCGGGCGGATGCTGGACACGCTGGCGTCCGTGCCCGCCCGTGCGCCGTTCGCCGGGCCCGACCAGGCCGCACTCGAGTCGTTGCTGGCCGGCATGACGTCCGGCGCGCCGGTGTAGGGCAGCGTCGACCGCGGCGATCGGTGCTCGGCCTATCCGCCGGTCGCACCGCCGGCCACGGTCCTCCGACCGGCGCGTCGGGCCACCGTCCGGGGAACCCCGGTCCCGCCGGGCCCGGCGTTCCGATTCAGCGGTGCGCGGTGTACCCGCCGTCGATGGTGAACGTCTGGCCGGTGACGAATGCGGCGTCGTCGGACAGGAGGTACGTGACCGCCGTGGCGATCTCCTCGGGGTAGCCGAGCCGACCGACGAGGTGACCGGCGGTGATCGGCGCCAGGGTGTCGCCGAGGGGACCGCCGAGGCTGTCCTGGAGAGCACGGTCGACGACGACTCCGGGAGCGACAGCGTTGACGCGGATGTTGCGGTCGGCGTAGCCGGTGGCCACATAGCGCGTGAGGGCGACGACGCCGGCCTTGCTGGTGCCGTAGGCGGCCAGGGAACGACTGCCGTAGGTCGCCGCGACGGAGGCGGTGTTGACGATCGCACCGCCGCCGCGTTCCAGCATGGCCGGGATCGCGAAGCGGCAGCCGAGCATGACGCCGTCGAGGTTGACCCGCATCACGGTGCGCCAGGTGTCGAGGGGCATGGTGACGACGTCCTGGTCGGTGAGGTTGAGCTTGATCGCGGCGGCGTTGTTGTGCAGCAGGTCGAGTCCGCCGTAGGCGGCGAGGGTGTCGGCGACCATGCGCTCGACTTCGTCGGGCTCGGCGACGTCGGTGACCTGTACGCGGGCGTCGCCTCCGTCGGCGCGGATCACCTCGACGGTCGAGCCGGCGGCGGCCTCATCGATGTCGGCGACGGTGACCGCGGCACCCTCGGCGGCGAGGCGTCGTGCCGTCGCTCGTCCGATGCCCGAGCCGGCACCCGTCACGATGGCGACCTTGTCGCGGAATCGTTGCATCCTCGAAGTGTCGCGCGGGTTGCGACCGGAGTCCTCCCGGCCCGCGGGCAGTCGGTACGGCAGGTGACCGCCCGCGGTGGGTCATCCGCCTCCGAGGGCACTCACGGGGCCGCGGTGTTTCCCGCGAGCGTCCATCCGACGAGGGCGTTGGCGTGACCGTGACCCATCCCGTACTCGGACTTGAGGTGGCCGACGATCGCCATGTGCTTCTCGAGGCCGCAGTCGGCGATGATCTTCTGCCACGCCGCGATCGAGCGACCGTACTTCGTCTCGATCGAAGGAAAGTACGACGCGGGTCCCTGCTTCGGCCATGGTGCAGTCTGGTCGGGCATGTCGTGTCCTCCTCGGGCCAGGGCGGGGGCGCCCCGTGGTCGGTGTCGTCCAGGTTCCTCAGCCGGCGCTGATGTTGACCTGCCAGCCGATCCCGAACCTGTCGATGACGGCGCCGAAGATGTCACCCCAGAACATCTTCTCGAGGGGGGCCTTCACGGTCCCGCCCTCACCCAGACCATCGAAGATCCTGCGCAGGCCGGCTTCATCGGTCCCGACGATGGTCAGTTCGATCCTGGTCTGGACGTCGTTCGTCGCGTCGTCCCGGTCGCTCGCCCGCAGTGTGAACGTTCCGGCGTCCAGCGCCGCGTTGATGACCAGGGGCTTCTCGTCCTCGGACGCCGTCGGGTCGACATCGCCGCGACGGGTGATCGACAGGTCGCCTCCGAGGATGCCCTGGTAGTGGTGCATCGCTTCTTCGGTGTTGCCCGGAAAGAACAGGTATGCCTCGAGATTCATGACTGACCTCCTACGATGGTTTGTGGGAACTGGACCGTATAGTACTTCATCAGTACTGGTCCGTCTAGTACTATCTCGGAGATGACGGCCACCACTCCACCGGAGCCGACAGAGCGCAGTTCGGACCGACGCCACCGCGAGATCCGTGAGGCAGCCGTCGGCGCGTTCCTCGCCCGTGGCTACGAAGGAACCACGATGGAGGAGATCGCGGCACGTGCCGGGGTCTCCAAGCAGACCGTCTACAAGCACTTCACCGACAAGCAACACCTGTTTGCCGACATCGTGCTGTCGACGAC
>PMFY01000056.1 GCA_003157945.1 Acidimicrobiaceae bacterium
GCAGTCGATGGCGCCGGCCCACCGTTCGGGTCCCAGGGTGCGGTCGGGGGCGACGAGCAGGTCCTCGCGCCCGATCACGTCGGCCGCCCCGATGCCCTCGAGGTAGGGGCGCTCGACCGTCCGTCCGGTGCTGGCCACGACCTCGTACCCCCGGGCCGCAGCCAGGGCGACGGCCATCCCCCCGACGCCGCCGGACGCGCCGGTGACCAGTAGCGGTCCGGTGCCGGGGCGGAGCCCGTGGTGCTCCAGCCGGTGGAGGGACAGCGCGGCGGTGAAGCCGGCGGTGCCGAGGGCGGCGGCCCGGCGGGCGGTCAGTCCGTCCGGCAGTGGCACCACCCAGTCCGACGGGACCCGCGCGTAGCGGGCGAACCCGCCGTGGCGGGCGACGCCGAGGTCGTACCCGTGGACGATGACCTCCGAGCCCACCGCCACCGCCGGGTCCTCGGACGCCACGACGGTGCCGACGAGGTCGACGCCGGGTACCAGGGGGGAGATCCGGGCCACCCGGTTGCCGGGACGGGTGACCATGCCGTCCTTGTAGTTGACCGCCGACCAGTCGACGGCGACCAGCACCTCACCGGCGGGCAGGTCGTCCAGCGTCAGCGGGGACACCCCGGCGTGGACCGCGTCGTCCGTGGCCGTCACCACGAAGGCGTCGAAGGGTCCGTCGGGGGCTGCGGCCTGCGGTTCTGCGCCATCGGCCGGAGGAGACGGGGAGTGCGGGGTCATTGCAGGTACCGTACAGATTCCATGACGACCGAGGAGACGACCGGAGGCCCGGTGGCCGGATGGTGGCCGTCGCCGTGGTCGTCGGCCCAGGTGGCGGCCGGCAAGGTCTCGAGGGGCGGGCTCCAGGCGGACGGCGCCCGGGTGGCGTGGGTCGAGTCCCGCCCCGACGAGGGCGGCCGCCAGGTCGTCGTGACCGTCGACCCGCGACCCGGCGGGGACGGCGCGCCGGTCGTCGTGTCCCCCGACGGCACCAGCGTGCGCAGCCGGGTCCACGAGTACGGCGGGGGAGCGGCCACCCTGACCGACGGCATCCTGTACTACGTGGACCAGGACGACCAGGCCTGGTACCGGGTGGGGCCGGGCCCCGACGCCGTGCCGGTCCGCCTGGCCGGTACCGGGGCCGGCGGGGCGCGCCACGCCGACGGCCGCGTCACCGCCGACGGGCACTGGCTGGTGTCGGTGGAGGAGCGCGTCGACGGGACGACGGCGGAGCACCGCCTGGTGGCCACGCCCACGGACGGCTCGGGCCCGGCCCGGGTGCTGGTCGAGGACGGCCACTTCGTGGCCGCCCCCCGCCCGTCGCCCGACGGCAGGTGGCTGGCCTGGTGCACGTGGGACCATCCCGACATGCCGTGGGACGCCGCCCGCCTGCGGGTGGCCCGCCTGCGCGCCGTCGACGGCGTCCCCACGCCCGGGCCGCCCCGCACCGTGGCCGGGGGTCCCGGGGTCGCGGCGGGCCAGCCCCGGTGGGCCGCCGACGGCGCCCTGCTCTTCGTGGACGACCGGACCGGTTGGTGGCTCCCGTACCGCCTGGCGCCGAACCGGCTGGAGGAGCCCGCGTCGGACGGGGAGGCGCTCGTCGACGTCGCCGCCGAGTTCCACGGACCGGACTGGGTGTTCGGCCAGCACACGTTCGACGAGCTGGCCGACGGTTCGCTGGTGGCCCGCATGGGCACCGGTGGGCGCGACCGTCTGGTGGTGCTGCGCCGGCCCACGACCGACCCGGACAGCGGCGGCTGGGCCGTCGAGGAGATCGACCAGCCGTGCGTCAGTCTGGCCGGGGTGGTCAGTCCCGACGGCATCGACGCCGTCGTCCTGGGCACGACGGCCACCGAGGCCGCCGCCGTGCTGGCGGTGGCCCTCGACGGGGCCCGGCCCGCCCGTCGCCTGTCGGCCCCACCCCGGGTGTCGGTGCCGGCGGAGCGGGCGTCCCCGGCCGGGGCCCGGGTGGCCGCCACCCCCACCCACGACGTCCCCGGCCTGTACTTCCCGCCGACGAATCCCGACGTGACGCCCGAACCCGGGCGGCTCCCGCCCCTGGTGGTGTTCTGCCACGGAGGCCCGACCGCCGCCGCCGAGCCCGGCTACGACCCCGTGGTGCAGTTCCTCACCAGCCGCGGCATCGCCGTGGCCGCCGTCGACTACCGGGGGAGCACCGGGTACGGGCGGGAGTACCGCGACGCCCTGCGGGGTGGCTGGGGCGAGGCCGACGTCGACGACTGCGTGGCGTTCGCCCGGTCGCTGGCCGACGCCGGTCTGGTCGACGGGGGCCGGATGGCCATCCGCGGCACCAGTGCCGGTGGGCTGACCGCGCTGTCGGCCCTCGTCAGGTCACGGGTGTTCGCCGGAGCGGTCGCCTGGTACGGGGTGACCGACCTGGCCGCACTGGCCGCCGACACCCACGACTTCGAGTCCCGCTACACCGATCGCCTGGTGGGCCCGCTCCCCGAGGCGGCCGCCACCTACCGGGACCGTTCGCCGCTCCACCACACCGCCGACCTCGTGGGCCGGGTGCTGCTGCTCCAGGGCTCCGACGACCCGATCGTGCCGCTCGACCAGGCCGAGCGGTTCG
>PMFY01000412.1 GCA_003157945.1 Acidimicrobiaceae bacterium
ACTGCTAATGAGTTGACCTGGGTAACTGGGTCCGAGGGTTCAAATCCCTCCCTCTCCGCTGCACCGGTCGGGCCCCTCAGATGCGAGGGGGCCCGACCCGCGTCCGGGCCCCGTCGACCCGGCGCCCCACCCGCGGCCCACCCCGAACCGACGCCCCACGACCCCCGGGGAGCCTGCGACGCCCCACCCCGGTAGATTGTCCCGGTGGCCGAGCGGTACTGGATCGAGACCTTGGGCTGCCCGAAGAACCAGGTCGACTCGGACAAATTGGTCGGGACGTTGACCGGGGACGGCTTCGAGGCGGCCGCCTCCCCCGAGGAGGCGGACCTGGTGGTGGTCAACACCTGTGCCTTCATCGAGGCCGCCCGCCAGGAGTCCATCGACACCGTCCTCTCCCTTTCCGACTCCCGACGCGACGGCGCCCGCCTGGTCGTGACCGGCTGCATGGCGGAGCGCTATGGCGACGAGCTGGCCGAGGCGCTGCCCGAGGTCGACCTCGTGGCTCCCTTCGGCGCCCCGCTGACGGGGGATGCCCACGGGGGGTCGCACCTCCACGACGGGGTCCCGACGCCGGTCACCCTCGGCACCAAGCCCACGACCGGTCCCGTTCCGGCGTTCGACCTCCTGAACCTGCCCCGCCCGCGCTCCTCGGCGCCCTGGGCCTACGTGAAGGTGGCCGAGGGCTGCGACCGCAACTGCGGCTTCTGTGCGATCCCCTCGTTCCGGGGCAAGCAGCGGTCACGCTCTACGGCGTCGATCCTCACCGAGGTCGACGAGTTGGGCGGGTCGGCCGGCACCCTGTCCGAGGTCGTGCTGGTGGCCCAGGACCTGTCGTCGTTCGCACTGGACCGGTCGGGCGGCCGCACCGTGCCGCGGATCGACGGACCGGCGGTGGGCGGTCACCGCCCGATCGTCGACCTGGTGGCCGCGGTGTCGGCCCGCGTGCGGTGGACCCGGCTGCTCTACCTCTACCCGTCGACCCTCGATGACGCGCTGGTGGACGCGATACTGGCGACCGGCGTGCCCTACTTCGACCTCTCCCTGCAGCACGTGTCGCGGCCCCTGCTCAAGCGCATGCGGCGCTGGGGCGAGGGTGACCGCTTCCTCGAGCGGATCCGCTCGATCCGCTCGGCCGAACCGACCGCCGCCTTCCGCTCGTCGTTCATCGTCGGCTATCCCGGCGAGACCGAGCAGGACCATGACCGGCTCCTGGCCTGGATCCAAGAGGCCCAGCTCGACTGGGTCGGGTTCTTCCCCTTCAGCAACGAGGCGGGCACCTACGCCGCCGACCTCGACGGCCAGGTGCCCGAGGCGTTGGTGCACGAGCGGATCCGCGAGTGCACCGAGCTCCAGGACGGCATCACGACGCGCCGCCGTGAGGACCTCATCGGGACCACGGTCGAGGTGCTCGTCGACGCGCCCGGCGAGGCCCGCACCTACCGCGAGGCCCCCGAGATCGACGGCATCGTCACCGTCCCCACCCACCTGCCGGTCGGCTCTTTCGTGCAGGTGATGGTCACCGACGCCGACGGGCCGGACCTGACCGCCGACCCCGTCGACGGCCCGCGTGGCGCGGGGTCCCCGTTGGCGACCGTCGGCACCGGGGGACCGGCATGAGCGACGGCGCCCTCGACCCGGCGATCCAGGGGCCCGCCGGTCACCGAACGACGACGTTCGGGCCCTCGGCCCTGCTGACCCCGGCCAACGCCATCACCATGCTCCGACTGCTGGCGACGCCCGTGGTGATCGTGCTGATCATGCTCTGGGGGGCGAGCTGGTTCACCTTCGTCTTCGGCGGCCTGCTGGCCCTGTCCGACGGCATCGACGGCTGGCTGGCCCGCAAGCAGGGGACCACCCGGTCAGGTGCCTTCCTCGACCCGCTGGCCGACAAGGTCGTGGTGCTCGGCGCGCTGGTCGCCCTGGTGGCCAAGGGCATCGTGTGGTGGCTCCCGGTGGCCGTCATCGCCGTCCGGGAGATCGCCATGAGCATCTACCGCTCGGTCGCCGGCCGGCACGGCATCTCCATCCCGGCCCGCAACTCGGCGAAGTTCAAGACCCTCGTCCAGGACATCGCCATCGGCATGTGCCTGGCCCCTCCGCTGGCCGGGCACTGGACGCTGCTCAACGGCGCCATGTGGGTGGCCGCCTTCCTGACGGTGTTCACCGGGGCGCAGTACTACGTCGACGGTCGGCGGGCCGCCGTCGAACGGGCGGGCTGAGCCGGCGTGCGTGTCGAGATCGTGGCGGTCGGCACCGAGCTCCTGCTCGGGCAGATCGCCGACACCAACTCGCAGTGGCTCGGCGAGCACCTGGCCGCCATCGGGGTGGGCTCCCACTTCCACCAGGCGGTGGGGGACAACCACGAGCGGATCGTGCTCGCCTTCCGCACGGCCCTGGCCCGCAGCGACGCGGTCATCGTCTGCGGGGGCCTGGGGCCCACCCACGACGACATCACCCGGGACGCCCTGGCCGAGGTCATGAACGTGCCCCTGCGGCGCGACGAGGCGGTCGTCGAGCGCATCCGGACGATGTTCTCGAGCCGCGGCCGGGCCATGCCGGACTCAAACCTGCGCCAGGCCGACGTGCCTGAGGGGGCGACCCTGATCGTGCAGACGATGGGGACCGCCCCCGGCCTGATCTGCCCGGTCGGGCACAAGGTGGTCTATGCGGTCCCCGGGGTGCCCTACGAGATGTCGGACATGTTCGAGCGGGCCATCGCCCCCGACCTGCAGGCGCGGATGGCCGAGCGGGGCGAGTCGTCCGGGACGATCGCCAGCCGGGTGATCCGGACCTGGGGGATGAGCGAGTCCGGTCTGGCCGAGGCGCTCGCCGCCTACATCGACGGGCTGGACGAGGCGGCCGGCGCCGACCCGTCGGGGGGGACCGCCACCATCGCCTTCCTGGCCAGCGGCATCGAGGGGATCAAGGTGCGGGTCACCGTCCGGGCCGCCGACGACGCCACCGCCGCGGCGTCGCTCGACCGGCACGAGGCGGCGGTGCGGTCGATCCTGACCGGGGTGGCCGGCGACGTGGTGTTCGGGATCGACGACGAGGCCATCGAGGACGCGGTGGCCCGGGCGCTCGCCGTCCACGGCCTCACCCTCGGCCTGGCCGAGTCGCTGACCGGCGGCCTGGCGGCGTCGCGACTGGTCAACGTCCCCGGCGCCAGCGAGTGGTTCCGAGGCTCCGTGGTGTCGTACGCGTCCGAGGTGAAGTTCGACGTCCTCGGCGTGCCCGAGGGCCCGGTGGTCACCGAGGACGCGGCCCGGGCCATGGCCGACGGCGCCCGCCGGGTGCTGGGGGCCGACGTGGGCCTGTCGGTCACCGGCGTGGCGGGGCCGACCGAGCAGGACGGCCGGCCCGTCGGCACGGTGTTCGTGGGCCTGGCCCGTCCCGACCGCGCCACCGAGGCGGTCGCGTTCACCGTGCCGGGCGACCGCGACCGGATCCGTCAGTACGCCACCATCGCCGCACTCGACTTCCTGCGTCGGTCACTCGACTCGACGCCGGCCTGAACTGACCGACGTCCGGCCCGGACGGCCTGCCCATCGCGGTCAGGGACGGGTCGTGGAGGTGGCCGAGGGTGCGGCGGCGGGTGCCGCCGTGGTGGTCACGGCCACGCCCTGGGGCGCCAGCTCCTCCCAGGTGTTGCCCGGCTGCAGGGTGATCGTGGCGCCACCGGTGGTCCGCAGCGTCGCCGGCTGGGTGAGGGACGACCGGCTCCACGTGCCGGTGATGGCGATGCCGTTGCGCAGCACGACGGCGGGACCCGTGCCGATGGCGTTGACCTCGACCTCGTAGCCGCCCTCGTTGTTCTCGAGCCACGGTCCGGTGCTGGTGGGCACGGTCAGCACGACCACGTTGGTCGCCGCCGTCTGGCTGCCGTCGACCAGCTTGTCGGGCACGCCCGAGTAGGACCGCAGGTAGGTACCGGTGGTGGCGTTCCACGTCCAGGTGACGTCGGAGGTGGCGGAGAACGGCACGTGGACGCTGGCGCCCGACCCCGCCACGGTGCCGGTGGGCGGCGCGGGCGAGTAGGTGAATATCGGCGCCGGCGGTGTGGTGTCACCGGGCACGAGCGCCCAGGCCGGGGTGGTCGAGGTGAACGTGGAGTAGGGGGCGTACCGGCCGGAGGGATGGATGATCACCGAGTTGTACCCACCCAGCAGGATGTTCTGGTCCTGTAGGGGGGCGGCCGACAGCAGGGCGAGCACCGGGGGGATGCCACCGGCGTGGACGAAGATCGGATTGGAGAGCTGCGACAGGATGGCGACGTCCGGCTGGCGGGCCGACCGCAGGTCGCCGACGAGGTCGGCCCCCTGGCACTGGAACACGGCGAGGAGCCGCGTGTAGGTGCCCTCCACCGGCTCCTCGAAGACCACGTCCGCCTGGTTGAGTCCGGCCGACGGGCGGTCCGCGGTGTAGTTGCCGATCTTGACGGCCAGGGCCGGGCGGGCCGGCACCGTCCCGCCGGACGGCGGTGTGCCCGTCAGCGGGCAGGTGGTGGTGTGGACCGCGGGATGGGTGGTGGTGGTCGTCGCCACGGTCTTCTTGGCGGCGGAGTTGTGGCTGAGCACGAGCGCCAGGACCACGCCGATCAGCACGACGACGGCCGCACCGAGCACGTACCAGCGGGTCCTCGAGCCGTGATCGCGCTGGGCGCGCCGCTCCTGGCGGGTCATGATGGAGGGCGGCCCCTGGCCGTCCGACGGGGGTCCGGCGCCGTCGCCGGAACCCGGACCGGGGGCCGGCGGAGGGGTCGTGTCGTCGCTCGGCATCGCGGTGACGCTAGTGCGATGGGGGAGGGCCGACGGGGACTCCCGGAGATCCCCCCATCGAACAGACGTTCGGGTCTACAGTGGACCTGTCGCACCGCAGTCAACCGCCGCAATGCAGTCGGCGTCGCACCGCAGGCGAGGGGAACCGAGTCCGGGCCGCAGCCCACGGGACCCCTCCGGGGGACGGGCGTCACACCCCTTCCGTACGGTCGGCCGGGTCAAGTGAACGACAGCACCGAGGAGAAGCAGACAAGACATGGAACGTGACAAGGCACTCGACATGGCCCTCGGGCAGATCGAGAAGCAGTTCGGCAAGGGCTCGATCATGCGGATGGGGGAGAACCTCCACATGAACATCGAGTCGATCCCGACGGGGGCGCTCGCCCTCGACCTCGCCCTCGGCATCGGCGGCCTCCCCCGGGGTCGCGTGGTCGAGATCTTCGGCCCGGAGTCGTCGGGTAAGTCGACGCTCGCCATGCACGTGGTGGCCGAGGCCCAGCGCAACGGGGGCATCTGCGCCTACATCGACGCCGAGCACGCCATGGACCCCGTCTACGCCAAGGCCATCGGCGTCAACATCGACGACCTGCTGATCTCCCAGCCCGACACGGGCGAGCAGGCGCTCGAGATCGCCGACATGCTGATCCGCTCGGGTGCCCTCGACGTCCTGGTCATCGACTCGGTGGCGGCCCTGACCCCCCGGGCCGAGATCGAGGGGGAGATGGGGGACTCCCACGTCGGCCTCCAGGCCCGGCTGATGTCCCAGGCCCTGCGCAAGATCACCGGCACGCTGTCGAAGTCGCAGACGATCGCCATCT
>PMFY01000450.1 GCA_003157945.1 Acidimicrobiaceae bacterium
GTCTCCATCAGGCGCCGGACCTCGGTCTCGGGGGACTTGTCGTCGAGGAAGCGACGCACCGACTTGCGGAGCTCGTCCTGCTCCTCGCTGAAGGCGAAGTTCATCCTGGTTCTCCATCCAGTGGAGTCCCCCACCGGGGACGTCGTGTGGCGGTGCCCCAGCGGGGGCAACGTGCCCTGTTTGTCTACCAGAACCCCGGACCGGCACACCAACAGGGGGGACCCGCCGTGCGCCGCCCCCGCTACGCTGCGGCCAGGAGGTGGGAGCCATGGCCGAGACTGCTGTCGACTACCGGGACGAGGCCGTCGAGGTGCACCGCGTCGTCGTCGGGCCCATGGACAACAACGTCTACGTGGTCCGCTGCCGCCAGACCGGCGACGCGCTGCTCATCGATGCCGCCAACGAGCACGAGCGCCTGCTGGAACTCTGTCGTGACCTCGGTGTCCGCCGGGTGGTCGAGACCCACGGTCACTGGGACCACATCCAGGCCGTCGAGGCGGTGCGCGACGCCGGGTACGAGGTGGCGGTGACCCGGGCCGACGCCGAGATGCTGCCCGCCTACGACCAGATCCTGGACGACGAGGCGGTGCTGGAGGTCGGGCGGCTGCGCATCGCCACCATCGCCACCCCCGGCCACACGCCGGGCTCGATGTGCTTCGCCGTCGAGGGGACGCCCCTGCTCTTCACCGGGGACACCCTCTTTCCGGGCGGCCCGGGCAACACGTCGTTCGAGAATGCCGACTTCACCACCATCATCACGTCGATCGAGGACCGGCTGTTCGCCCCGTTCGGGCCCGACACGCTCGTCCTGCCGGGCCATGGCGTCGGCACGACCATCGGCGCCGAGGCGCCGCACCTGGCCGAGTGGGTCGAGCGCGGCTGGTAGCGCGCCGGGCGCGCGCCGCAGGCCTCAGACGGCGGTCGACGGTCGGCGGGGCTCCCGGATGACCTCGATCTCGGGCGGCAGGCCGGTCACCGACACCCCGCCGGGCACCTGGTCGCCGACCTCGATCGTGACGCGGGACCCCGCCAGCGGGATCCCTTCGACCTTGAGGTAGCCGATGCCCTCGGGCAGGTTCGGGCACAGCCACGTCTTGCCGTAGGGGATCCAGGGGTCGAGGCGCAGCAGCGTGCGCAGGCACAGCAGCGGCGATGCCGCCGACCACGCCTGGGGCGAGCACGACGTCGGGTACCCGACGGGAACGGTCAGCTCGCCCCGGTCGAGGCCGCTGAACAGTTCGGGCAGCCGACCTCCCTGGGCCGAGGCGGCGTCGAGCAGTCCGAAGATGAGCTGCTGGGCCGCCCCGTCGTACCCGTACCGGGCCAGTCCCGCCGCCACGATCGCCGTGTCGTGCGGCCACACCGAGCCGCAGTGGTAGCTGATGGGGTTGTAGCCGCCGTTGTCGCTGGCCAGGGTGCGCAGCCCCCATCCGGAGAACATCGAGGGTCCGACCAGCGCCTGGGCCACCTGGTGGGCCTTGTCCTCGTCGACGATGCCCGTCCACAGGCAGTGCCCGATGTTGGAGGTCAGGGAGTCGATCGGCTTCTTGTCGGCATCGAGACCGACGGCGAACCAGCCCTTCTCCTCCAGCCAGAAGTCCCGGTTGAAGTTGGCCTTGAGGTGGGCGGCCTTGGACCGGAAGCGGTCGTAGGTGGCGGTGTCGCCGGCCTCGAACGCGAAGTGGGCACTGGCCAGGTACGCCCCGTAGGTGTACGCCTGCACCTCGGCCAGGGCGATCGGTGCCTCGGCCACACGGCCGTCGCCGTAGCGGATGCCGTCCCAGCTGTCCTTCCAGCCCTGGTTGGCCAGACCCCGGTCGGTCGCCCGGTGGTACTCGACATACCCGTCGCCGTCGGCGTCGCCGAAGTGCTCGATCCACTCGATGGCCCGTGCCGCGTTGGGCAGCAGTTCGTCCACCAGTTCGCGGGCGACTCCCCAGCGCCGCATCTCGCCGAGCAGCATCACGAAGAGCGGTGTGGCGTCGGCGGTGCCGTAGTAGATGCTCCCGCCCCCGAGGGAGAGCGAGGCGGCGTCGCCGAAGCGCATCTCGTGGAGGATGCGGCCGGGTTCCTCCTCGTGGCGGGGGTCGACCTCCTCCCCCTGGAAACGGGCCAGCGTCTGCAGCACGCCCCGGGCGAGGTCGGGGTCGACCAGCAGCGCCATCCAGGCGGTCAGGAGCGAGTCGCGGCCGAACACCGTCATGAACCACGGGGCACCCGCGGCCACCACCACCCGCTCCGGGTGGTCGGGGTCGAAGATGCGCAGGGCGCCGAGGTCCTCGGCGCTGCGGGCGACCACCTGTTTGAGCGCGGGGTGGTCGGTCTCGACCTGCGGGACCTGGCGGCGCCACTCGGCCAGCCGCTCCGAGGGCGTCGCCCGCTCCACGGGCTCGCCGCAGCGGTACTTCGGGGCGAAGAGGCGGCCGTCGATGACCGGGCCCACCTCGAGGCAGGTGGACCATTCGCCGCGGGCCGGGACGATCACCTCGAACGTGATCAGGCCGGGCGCCACCCGGTGGGCGCCGACGGCCCGGATCTCGACACCGCGGGCCACGGGCTCACGGGCGTAGGTGTAGCTGAGCGCCACCCACCCGTCGGCGGACCCGGCCCCCCGCGGCGAGGTGCACTCCTCGACCTCCGCGGTGACCGAACCCTGCCGGGGGTCGGTGCCGACCCGCCCCTCCTTGACGGCGAAGAGGTCGGCGAAATCGGCGTCGACCAGTACCTCCACCGTGCATACCGTGGCCTCGTCGCCGAAGTTCCGCAGCACGAGCTCCTCGCGCATCCCCTGCCCGACGTGGCGGTGACGGAACACCATCAGGGTGGAGTCGGCCCGCCCCGGCGCCGGGATGTCACGGGCGACGAAGGTGGCACTGAACGGGTCGTCGGTCACCGCGGCCAGCGGTTCGGCGCGGACCCCGTTGAGCACGACCTCGAACTGGGAGAGGATCCGGGTGTCCCGGAAGAACAGTCCCTGGGCGGCACCGGACGAGATGTCGCCCGTGCCGCCGCTGATGGCGAAGGTCGACTCGTCGACCAGGGTGACCGAGCCGGCGCCCGAACCGAGTTGGGTGACCGGGCCGGCGTAGTTCCAGGGGTCGGCCATGGCGGTACCGTACCGGTTGGTCCGCCGGGAACGGGAATTGCCCAGCGTGCGGCCACTGTGGCCACCTCCCGTTCCCGGGCGGTGCGTCCGTCACAATTCCCACTACCGCCGTAGGGGAAATATTCGGGAGGCGCTACAATCGAGGTCGTGAGCCCCGAATCCGACGCCGCCACCGACGCCACTCCCCCGCCCCTGCTCGAGATCGTGGGCCTCCACGCCTCCGTCGAGGGCCAGCCCATCCTGCAGGGCATCGACCTGACCGTCGGCTCGGGCAGGGTCCACGCCATCATGGGCCCGAACGGATCGGGCAAGTCGACCCTGGCCAACGTGCTGCTCGGCAACCCCGCCTACGTCGTCACGGCGGGCTCCATCCTCTTCAAGGGTGAGGACATCACCTCGTGGCCGACCGACGTCCGCGGCAAGGCCGGCATCTTCCTCGCCTTCCAGGACCCCGAGTCCATCGGGGGCGTGCCGGTCATCCAATTCCTGCGCCAGGCCCTGTCCGCGCGCCGGGGCATGGACATGTCCGTCCTCGAGGTGCGCCTCATGATGATGGAGTGGATGGACAAGCTGGGCATGGATCCCTCCTTCGGCGAGCGCCACCTCAACGAGGGCTTCTCCGGGGGGGAGAAGAAGCGCAACGAGATCC